>JAKEEV010000670.1 GCA_022616395.1 Planctomycetia bacterium
CTCGGCAAGCGGCACCTAGTTTCGCAGTCAGGGAGCGTTCTTGGTTACGCGCTCCCTGACGGTCGCGGCTCTGATTTGTGCCGCTCGGCAAGCGGCACCTACTTTCGCAGTCTAATCACTCCACCGCGGCCGGTACAGGCGACTCCACTGCGCCCGGTGTGCCGAGCCAATCCGTATCGCGCTCGAAGTCTTCGAGCAATAGCCGACTCGTGATGCGTGCGGATTCGTAAATCACCGGAAGTCCGCTGCCGGGGTGCGTTCCGCCACCAACGAGGTACACGCCTTCCAGTTCATCGAAGCGGTTTCGCGGGCGCAGGTGGAGCATCTGGCCCCACGTGTGAGCCAGATTGAACGTTGCCCCGCGATACACGTGATACTGATGCTGCCAGTCGGCCGGTGTGATGATCTTCTCGAAACGAATCCGCTTCTCAACGCCCTCGATGCCGACTTTCTCCAACTGCTTGAGGAGCTTCGCGCGGAATGCGTCCCGTTCCTTCGACCAATTCACGTTCGCGTGCTGATGAGTGACCGGTGCCAGTACATAGAGCGTGCTGTGTCTCGGTGGCGCGAGGCTCGAATCCGTGACGCAGGCATTTTGCACGTAGAACGATGGGTCTTCGGAAAGTACGTGCCTGCTTTCGATGTCCGCGAGGTTGGTCGCATAGTCCGCAGCGCAGTGGATCGTGTGGTGAGGCAAGTTGTCGTAACGGCCTTCAACGCCCAGATACATCATGAACGTCGAGCAAGAGAACTTCTTCTTCTCGATCTTCTCATCGCGCCACTTCCGGCGAAGGTGATTCGGCACGAGTTTGGTCATCGCGTGGGCGAAGTCCGCGTTGATGACGAGCGCATCGGCGCGGTATTCGTCGTTCGCAGTACGAACTCCGACCGCGCGCCGGCCATCGAACAGCACTTCCTTCACTTCTTCGCCCAGCGAAATGCGCACACCCAGCTCCCTCGCGACGCGAGCCATGCCTTCACTCACCGCGCCGCAGCCGCCAAGCGGATGCCACACGCCAAACTCGTATTCGAGGAACGAGAGAATCGAGAACAGGCTCGGACAGTTGAACGGCGACATGCCGAGATACTTCGACTGGAACGAGAACGCCAGCCGGATGCGTTCATCACTGAAGTAGCGGCCGAGTTCGCCGTCGAGTGACTTCCACGGCCTCAGTGTGGGAAGGAGTTTCATTAACTGCCAGCGCACAAGATCGCGCCAGCCGAGAAAGGGCCGTTCGAGGCAGGGCCGGAACTTCTCCAACCTCACGCGATTGTCGGCCAGGAATCGGCGGACGTTCTTCGCGTCTTTGGGACTCAGTTGGGCGACTTCTTCTTCGAGCTTCGTCACATTCGGCGTGCAATTCAGGTGCCCCCCGCTACCGAATGCGATGCGGTATTGCGGGTCGAGCCTCACCATCGGAACTTCCGCTCGCAGATCGCGCCCAACGAGCTTGAAGATGCGTTCCAGCACGCGGGGATAGAGGAAGAATGTGGGGCCGAGATCGAAGCGGAAGCCTTGCTCGCGGATCGAGGAACAGCGGCCGCCCACATGCGGTAAGCGCTCAACGATGTGAACGTCCAGTCCCGCTTTCGCCAAAAGCAAAGCGGCCGCAAGTCCGCCCGGCCCAGCACCGACGATCAGCACGGAATTCGGACGGCGTGGGGAGTGTGTCGCGTGGGTTGTGTGTGGGGCTTCGAGAGCCGGCGAGATCATGCGAGCGTCCGTGGGATGCGAACCTACCGGTCCGTCGGCAAGTTCGCAATAGTGTACCGGTGCGAAATGCCTCTGCCTATGCCAATAGCTCAACAAGGCGCTGCGCACTTTTCCCAGTCACTGTTCGCCCGCGTTTTCCAGGCGGATTCAGCGCCGCTTCGTTTCAATTTCAAGCCAGAGATGCCACTTGCGATTACCATGACATCTCACGCATTCATCCGGTTTCGGAGATTCCGATGCCTGTTACGCTCACTCCGGCGGAAGTCCGCGCTGCGGTTGCGAAATTGCCTCGCGTGCGGCTTGCGCACTTACCCACACCGTTGGAAGAAGCCCCGCGTTTCTCCGCGAAGCTCGGCGGAGGAGTGCGGGTGTTCATCAAGCGCGATGACTGCACCGGTTTGGCTCTTGGCGGAAACAAAGCTCGGCACAATGAGTTCCTGATGGCCGATGCGCTTGAGAGCGGCTGCGACATGGTTGTGTGGGGCGCTCTGGTGCAATCGAATAACTGCCGACAGACCGCGGCCGCGTGCGCCAGACTCGGTCTCGAATGCCGACTGTTCCTCAGCATGGCTCATCAGAAGACGGAACCGCAGGGGAATCTGTTACTCGATTATCTCGTCGGCGCGCATGTCGAGTTTACCGATGCGAAGGTCGGGCCGGAATTGTACGCGGTGCTCGCTGCGAAGGCGGAGGAGTTCCGCAAGGCCGGACGCAGGCCTTACTACTGGAACCCGCCGCGAGTGGTTCCGCTCGCGGCCGTGAGCTATGCGCTTTGCATGGCAGAGCTTGCCGAACAACTCTCCGCGCAGAATGTGACGCCTGATGCGCTGTATGTGTCTTCGGCCGGCGCGACGGGTGCCGGTGTTGCGTTGGGGAAAAAGTTGCTTGGCTTCGCGTGTCCCGCGCGGCTCATTTGCCCGATGCACTGGCCCTGGCACATCCCCACGAAAATGGCCGACGACGCGAACACGGCCGCCGAGCGCATGGGACTTCCGCATCGGCTAGCGCCTTCGGAACTCGACGCGGACGAATCGTTCGTTGATCCGGGTTACGGGCTTGCTTCACCCGCCGGTCAGGAAGCAATGCACTTGCTCGCGACAACCGAAGCGATCCTGACCGACCACGTTTACACCGCGAAGGCGCTTGCGGCTCTCGTGGCGGACGTTCGCGCGGGGAAGTATCGCCCTGGCTCCGCAATCGTGTTCATCCACACCGGCGGGGTGCCCGCGATCTTCGCCGAACCAGAGAAAGTGTTGCCGGGAATGTGACTTGTCGCGTAGCCTGATGATAGTCCCGCCTCTCGCGGAGCCTTCCGCCATGATTCGCTGCGTGCTTCTCTTCGCACTGTTACTCGCGCTGCTTGTGGTCACTGACCGCACCACGGGTCAGGACAAGTACGCGGACCCGGAACTGAAGCCGAAGGACCGGCAACACTGGTCGTTCAAGCCGCCGGTGCGCGCGGAGGTTCCGAAAACGAAAGCTCAAGTCTCGAACCCGATTGATGCGTTCATCGTTGCGCGGCTCGAAAAAGAAGGGCTGAAGCTTTCACCTGCCGCGGACAAGCTCACGCTGATTCGCCGAGTGACGCTCGATCTCACCGGCTTGCCCCCTTCGCCGGAAGAAGTCGAGGCGTTTTTGAAGGACAACGCGCCCGATGCTTACGAGAAACTTGTCGAGCGCTTACTCGCTTCTCCTCACTTTGGCGAACGGTGGGCGACTCACTGGTTGGATGTGGTACGATTCGCCGAGAGCAACGGCTTTGAAGTGGACGCCGATCGGCCGCACGCGTGGCGCTATCGCGACTACGTCATCAAGAGTTTCAACGACGACAAGCCTTACGATCAATTCGTGAAGGAGCAGATCGCGGGCGATGAACTCGCGGGGAAGGACGCGAAGCAGAAGCCGGAGTTGCTCGTCGCGACTGGAATGCACCGCTGTGGGCCGGTTCACGTGGTGAGCGGAAATCTCGACCCGGAGGTGTTGCGTCAGGAAGTGCTCACCGAGATGGTCAACGGTGTCGGCTCCACGTTCCTGGGGCTGACGTTCGCCTGCACGCGCTGTCACGATCACAAGTTCGACCCACTCTCGGCTGGCGATTACTACCGCCTGCAAGCGTTCTTCGCCGACGCGAAGTATATGGATGTTGATTTCGCCACGGACACCGAACGCGACGAACGCAAGAAAAAATTCGACGAGTTAACTTTGAAGATCGCGCCGATCAAGAAGGAAATCGCGGCTCTGGATGCTCCGTATCGGGCGAAGATTACCAAGCAGAAGCGCGAGAAGCTTGAGCAGAAGTACAAGGACGCGCTCAACACGCCCGCGGAGAAACGCACGCCCGAACAGAAGACGCTCGCGGCTCACGCGAACACCCTCATCAAGGTAAGCTGGGACGAAGTTCTCTCCGCGATGGCACCCGCCGACCTTGAGAAGCGGGCGGCACTTCGCGAGAAGCTCCACGCGCTCGAAGCGCAACTTCCTCCGCCAACGCCCGCGGCCTGGGCAATTCAGAACGCGGGTAGCGCGAAAACCTTCGTGCTGAAGCGCGGAAACGTGAAGCAGAAGGCGCTGGAAGTTGGCCCCGGCTTCCCGCGAGTGCTCGTCACAGGCGAAACACCACAGCCCAAGACTCGTCGCGAACTCGCGGAGTGGCTGACGGAACCAGATCATCCGCTGACGGCTCGCGTGATCGTCAACCGGCTCTGGCAGCATCACTTCGGCCGCGGAATCGTCGCTACACCCAATGATTTCGGAACTCGCGGAGAACTCCCCACTCACCCGGAGTTACTCGACTGGCTCGCGTGCGAACTGGCGAACGGCCGGCGTGAGCCGGCTGGTGGTTCTGCCTGGAGCCTCAAGCACATTCACCGACTCATCGTCACTTCGTCCACATACCGACAGAGTGCGACAGCGAATCACGGTGCGAAGACCGACCCCGACAACAAGCTCTTGTGGAAGATGAATCGCCGGCGGCTTGAAGCGGAAGCGATTCGCGATTCTGTCCTCTCCGCGGCCGGCACGCTGAACCGTCAGATCGGCGGGCCATCGGTGAAAGTGCCGCTCGAACCGGAAGTGTACGACCTGATCTTCACCGAAGGCGAACCGGATGGTCTCTGGCCGGTTACGCCGGATGTGAAGCAACACACTCGGCGCTCGGTGTATCTGTTTAACAAGCGGAATGTGCGTCAACCGATGCTCGAAGCATTCGACCAACCGGACACGCTTAACTCCTGCGCTGACCGACCGGTGAGTACCTTTGCTCCGCAAGCGCTGATACTCATGAACAGCCCGTTCGTTCACGTTCAGGCGAAGGCGATGGCTGTTTCCATCGTGAAGGACGTAGGGAACTCCGAGAAGCAACTCGATGCGCTCTATCGCCGAACCGTCGGCCGATTACCGACCGACCTGGAGCGCAGACTCGCGCGCGAGTTCCTCATCGACCAAGCCGACACGATCCGCGACCGCCTCCGCGCTCGCTTACCCGTCGGCATCGACCCTGCAACACTCCCCGCCGGCGCAGATCTCGCTCGCGTGCGTGCTCTGGCCGACCTGTGCGTCGTACTCTTCAACACACACGAGTTTGTGTACATCCCGTGAGGAGAGGCACTGTTGCTACTCGGTTGGCATGTCTTTACCATCATAGAACAACGAGTCGATGAACGCGGCTCGCGCGTCCCAGACTTCTCTTTCAGTGTCGGTGGTGGTGGGAGATGAACACCACCATACGGAGTCTTGGATTCGTTGAATAATCGAGTCCCAGTAGTTTTCGTATCCAATTGTCTGGCTCATCCCGATAGCGTCACACAATCCCTCTCGGTTTCGCGCGTTGAAGCAAACGAAAGTGTCCGGTCGCTTCATTGCAAGCAACCGCGTTGCCGTTGCGATTCCGTGGCGACCTTCTGGGAACGCATCCTTGAAGTGTTCGATGTAGCCCAGATATGCATCTTTGCTGACCTTGCCACTGGTGGGAATCAAGTCGAGGGCGAGTGCTAGGTTCGGGTTGTTGTTGTTGATCGCCTGCCAGAATTTCCCCGATCCTCGCATACCTCCGAACCAAAGAAAATGAGCGCCGCCTTCGGTCGTCAACCCCGCGATCTGTTGACGCCCAGTCGGGTTGATGTCGCTGAAATGTTGATGCGCGGCGAATAACCCGCGCACAGCTCGAATCACTCGGAGCCGCGCTTCCATACTCTGGGTGTTCGCGAGGTGTTCCTTTTCTGATCGAACCCGCGCATAGTAATCCGCCCAACTCATCTGAAGGAGCTCAATGGCAATCGGCGGCTTCCCGCCATCGCATTGATCCGGTGAGCCGGTGCTGCCGAACTTCCCCAGCACATTCCGCAAGACGGGTTGCTTCCGTTGCCAAGCGTCGCGGTACGCGCCGAGGGCATCTGCGCTGAGGGCGGTAGCACGTTGCCAGTAACCAGCGATGGCGTTCCGAATACTTGTGAGCGCCGCTTCCGCATCAGGGTCGCCACTCGTTAGAAGTACAGCCATCTCGTCGTTACTGTTGACGCCGCCGTGGGTGAAGTTTGGGCTGCCGAGTAGGCACTCCCACTCTCCGCGGTCTTTCTCGAAGAGATACACTTTCGGATGAAATACGCCGTCTGGATTCAACACAAATCTCGTGTCCGTGTGCGTCAAGAACTCCTCAATGAAGTCGGGATGTGTCTGATGAAAGTGAATCCCGACCACCATTCGCTTGACCTTTGTGCGGTGCTTCGCGAGGAGTTCAAACGCTTTGAAGCCAACTGCCGCCCAAGCAACTGCAATCTGACACGAGGAACAAGTTTGAATGAGGCGAATGAGCGCGTCGTTGATTTCGGTTGCGCTGGTCAGCACTTTCATGGGGGTTGCTCCTGAGTTGTTTCTGCGTGAAAGAATATCACTCAATCACGAAGGTCGCGAGCTTGTCCACGTTCACCTGGTCCGGTGGGTAGTCCTTCCGCGGGCATCTTCGGGTACACTTCGGAGAACGCATATCGACCCGCGGGCCATTCCAGAGGCCAGTCGTCGGGCAGTTCCGATGCGGTGAAGCGCTGTTCGGCTCCCGGCGGAATCTTCTTCCCATACCGCGCCGCGAAGTGGCAGCAGCACAACGTCCGCGAGGAGGGCGCGGTCTGGGAGCGACGCGAGAGCTTCCACCATCGTTCCGAGCAGAGCTGACTCTCTCCGCAACTGGTGTAGACAAGTCCACTATCGCTGTTATACTGTTCATGGGTATAGATTGCGGTGGGTGTGCCCTCCGGGCGCTTCCACGACCCCGCCGCGCGAGGGAGGACAGGGCCGTGACGCTCAAACGGGCTTGTTGTGCGACAACTTCGCGAGCGTGCCATTTTGGGACGGCGCCCTCGAAGCGCCGGGTGCAATTCCACGCGATTCGCGGATTTCCTCCAACGAATAGGGCTTATCCGTGCCTGTTGGAATCGAACTCCACCACCGGAAGACTTTGCTTGCTAAGACCGCAGGGTGGCCTTTTTAAACCCCATGATTTCCAGCAAATGGTGGCGATAAAGGCCACATGGCCCCAGCCACGAACGCACGAAAGCCTACAACTCATGGGCGCAAACGCAGAAAGCAAAAAGCAGGGGGGGTGGGGAGGGGGCCAGAGAGAAAGCCCCAAAGCCGCCCCGGCTTCCACCCGCCGCAGCGGTCGCACCGGCCGGCTGACACTGGGCGTTCGCCTACTCAATCACGAAGGTCGCCAGCTTATCCACGTTCACTTGGTCGGGTGGGTAGTCCTTGCGGGCGGGCATCTTCGGGTACACTTCCGGGAACGCATATCGACCCGCGGGCCACTCCAGAGGCCAGTCGTCGGGCAATTCCGATGCGGTGAAGCGCTGTTCGGCTCCCGGCGGAATCTTCTTCCCATCCGGTCCGCGAAGTGGAGTTCCGACCAGCACACGCGGGCCGGTTGGTTCCGCGGGAAGTGCTTTCGTGGACACCACAGACGACACATTGAAGAACTGATAGCGCAGCCCGTCGCGGTCGGCCGCGAAGCGTTCCACCATGCGACGCATGAGAAGCAACATGCGGTCGCGGTCGAGCGGATGCACAAGGTCCATCTTCGGAGCGCAGAACGCAACTCGCGTAATCCACCCCGGCCTCAGTTGATGAGGAAGGAAGACTTTGCTCAGCCCGCGTGCGAGCGGGCCAAATATCCTGTTCTCGCCCGGAGAAAGCACATCGAAGAGATCGCGGACGATTTGCCGATTGTCGTCATACATCCCCACGCCGCCCGCCAGGAGCATTGTCACATCGACCAGCACGACAAGAGCCGTGCAGGAGCGGAACGCGGCGATTGTGGGCACAACAACTTGCTCGACATACTGCCCGTAACGCGAAGAGAACGTGTCGAATAAATCCGTGCCATGCTTCCGCAAGCCGGCGGGGAGCGGACAGAACTGCGTATCGGCATCGATGCCGCAGTGACGAGTCGCGGCCAACTCTTCCGCCGCAGCGGGGCGCGCGGGCTGGCCCTTCAGATCGAGGAGGAACGTGGAAGGCGTGATGAGCGGCTTGTAGTTGAGAATCAGGTTCGCCAGTGCGAGGCGATACGTTGAGAGTAACTCACTTTCGGTCACGCCAGGCTTCTTCATTGCTTCGAGGAACGGAGCGGAGCAGGTGCGGTAAGTGGTGTCGTTCACAAACTGGTTGAGCATTCGCTCGGACCAGCCGGTGAAGTCTCGGCCGAGCATCCCGGCGTCCGCGATGCGCTCGCCGGGCAGATCGTAGAGCTTCAGGAGGCAATCGCTGAAGCGCCAGTCACCGCGCTCGAACTGGCAGACGAACTGCGAGCGGTCTTTGGTCTTTTCCGGCCAGCGTCCGTAGTTCACCAGCGAGTCGCGATGACCCGCGTAGTTGAATGCGTCCCATCCGCGATCCGGTTCGTGAACCGTGAAGCGCCTCAGTTGTGTGCCGGGCTTGCCAAGCGGGAAGCGGTCGGGGTCGTGGTCTTGCAGGTGGTTGATGAGCGAGGTGAGGAGCACCGTCTTGCCGGCGCTATAAAGCCCGACGACACCCACTCGAGCCTCGGTTGTCTTCACGCGAAGGATGCTCATGACGAATTCCCGGACGCGGAGGAGTTGTTCCCGTCAGGGTATTCGTTCCGCCCGAGTCGAATATTGTCGGTTTACTTTTTCGCGGGGGCAACCTTGCCGGGTGTGAACTTCACGAGGTCGCGTGAGGAGCCGGGTCGATACGCGATCCTCACTGGCCCAACGTCCGGCGCGTACCAGGTTGTGATGGTCTGAGTTTCCTTCCCAGTGACATCGGTACTCACGCTGTCCACGCGAAGCGCCTGGAAGGTGCCTGCGGGAACCTTGATCACCTCGATTCCTCCGGCGGTGAACGTGTAGTCCGCGCGCTTCTCGCCGTTAAGCGAAAACGGACACTCCCACTTATCTCCCTTGGCGCAGGGCAACTTCAAGAGCGGGGTCGGCGGCTCGATCTTGCGGTTAAAGTTCAGCGTCTCGCGAATTCCACTTTTGCTGACTTCGACCGTATACGAGTGCTGGGTGGTCCCGTCTCGGAAGGAAATTCCAACTGTGACTAGCGTCGTGTTCTCCTTCTGCTCGACCTTCGTGACCGCGAACTTGTACTGGGAGCCGTCATCATCGTAGACCCATTCGGCCCCGACCTGCGTTGGGAAGTAGAGCGGTTGATCTTTGGGGAACAGGTGTTTGGGGACTGGTGCCGCGCCCAGTGGAAGCGCGAAGGCGAGCGCGAGAAGACATGCGATGATGCGCGGCATAACGAGCCTCCAGGAGCATCGGCGGAACTCGACAGCAGTGTAAGATACCTGTTCCTGCCTTACGCTCGCAAGGGGTTCCAATGTCCGGACTGCGCTTCACTCACCTCGACCATTGCTCGGTCATTATCACGGACCTGGCGAAGGCCCGCGCGTTCTATGTGGGCGTATTGGGGTTGAAGGAGATTGCCAAGCCCAGGACGTTCGATTTCGTGGCGCTGTGGTTTGAACTGCCCGACGGTCAGACGCTCCACTTGCTTCAGAAGCCGCAACCCGACACGAGAAGCCCGCGACACTTTGCGCTTCGTGTGACCGATGTGAAGTCCGCACGCGAACACTTCCGCGATCACGGAATCGATATCCAGGAAACCGGCCCGATCCCGCACTGCGACCGGTTCTTTGTCCACGACCCTGACGGCAATCGCATCGAAGTGATTCAGTGGCTCGAACCCTACAATCCCACGATCAGCGGAGCGGAGACGCTCGATGAGTGAGTGGCACTCCTGGTGTTTTGTTGGAGTCCCGCCTTTAGGCGGTTCTTCAATCAATAAGACCGGCTGAAGCCGGGACTCCTACTCAAACTCACGGCTGAGGAGGTTTGGGTCGCGGAGCCGGGGCGATGAAGGTGATGTGGTCGGATTTCTCGGAGTAGTCGCCCGCGGGTTGTAACTCGTCGACGAACTTCGTCAGGCGCTGGATTTCCTCCGGTGTCATTCGCGGGAACAGATTGGTTTGTTCTTCCGGGTATCCGGGTTGCCGAATCAGCGCGAACTTGCATCCGCGTTTCTGAGCCAGCATCAGCAACTTGAACATGCTCTCATCCATCGCGAACGACACCGTGAGGTCCGTCTTGCCATCCGCGCGGCGGTCATTCGGGTGGTCGGACGCGACGATCAGGATGTTCTCGAACAGCGGGAACGCGACAAGTTTCCCCTCGAGTCGGCCCAGAGCCAGAATCTGCACTTGCCTCCCCGATTGATACATCCCGCTCGTGCTGGTATTGACCGTCAGTGACAACGAAGCCAAATCCATGCCCTTGGGAATGCGAATCGGTACTTCGTTCGTCAGGCTGGACAGATCGAACGGCTCCTCCTTGCGGAGCGCGTGTGTGAGTCTCATGCCGTAGAGGTCTTCTTCGTAAACAACGAACGATTCTGGAAGCTCCGCTTTCGGGATGCGCTTCTTGACGATGAGTGTGGGGAGTTCCTCCTTGTGGAGGACAGTCCCGATGGGCAAGTCCTTTGCCGCGACCCAGACTTCGACCATGTCGGGAACTGGAGGAGTCGATTGTCGGTTCCGAACCGTGATTCCCGCCCAGATCCCAACACCCACAACCGCCAGGATCGCGAAGATAAGCCCCACGACATCCCGGCGCAAACAGCAGGGATCGGTCGGCGTCGAACTGGCGGCTGGTTCGGACATGAGAGTTCTTTCGCTCCAGGTTCCCAGGGTGCGCTCCCTTCGGGATCGACCCTGGGCTTTGGTCTGCAACCCCTTCGGGGTAAATACCAACGCGAAATCAATGCGGCACGAGTACCGTGTAAGTGTACTTCAACTTCCGCTCTTCGCCCGCTTTCAGGGGCATCGTCCAGAGCAATTCGTTCCGGCGGTTGATTGAGAACATCCTCTCGGTCAGCAGAGCCGACTTCGGCGCGCCCTCCGCGTTCACCAACTCGCCGGAGAAGCGTCTACGAATCACCAACTGCACCGTTTCCTTCCGATGGTTGCTCACGGCGAGTTCGCCTTCGACGGTCGTCTTGCGGTACTGGCTACCGCCGATCCAGACGAAGTCGCGGTCGCCTCCCTTCGCGGGCAGTTCATTCTCCACTGCTCGCGTTCGCACGCTGAGAGCTTTCTCCACACGAAGGACAGTCTCTTCGCCGGCGTTCACCCAGTAGCTTGTTCGCTGACCGTTAAATGAGCCATTGGAAACAACGGTCGCGGGTCCGGTCGTCATGGGGAACGGCAGCGGGTTCTTGAACTTCAGCGCGTCCCACGGAGAATCGTCCTCGCTCTCGCCGCGGCCGCTGTAGCGCCCGCGATCGTCGCGCGTGTCCGGCACGAGCCATTCGACGATGCGCTCGTAATCGGCCTTGCCCTTCGCCACGGTGATAGCGAGCGTTTCGCCTTGCGCGAGCGTCCGCTTGCCGATGGGCTGATAGTGCAAGTCCACGCCTTCGCCAGTGGGGATCGCGCCGAGGTTGATGTCGTGCGGCGACCGGACATTCAAACTCACCTGCTGCCTGATGATCGAATTGCTCAGCGCGTCGGCATATTGCTCAC
This sequence comes from Planctomycetia bacterium, assembly GCA_022616395.1. Taxonomy (GTDB): domain Bacteria; phylum Planctomycetota; class Planctomycetia; order Gemmatales; family Gemmataceae; genus Gemmata. The sequence continues at coordinate 11,748 of JAKEEV010000670.1, forward strand.
CGCGGCTGTTGAGTTCGGCAAAGAACGACATCCAGGTTGATTTGGGAGACAGCAGCGAGCGCACATGAGCGTATTGCACGCTCGGATAGCCAGAGATGAGCCGGAATTCGGCCGCGTCGAGGTCGGTCAGTTCATTGCGAATGACCGCGTGCTGTTCAAGCGTCAACACCTTCGGGTCGGTGATGTCGATCTTGTAACTTGGCGCCCACGCGAGGCCGGTCGCGAGGTAGCGAATCGCGATCTTCGTTTCGGGCTTGTCAGTTTCTCCGAGCGTCAGCAACAAGCGCGGCTGTCGGCGAATCACCTTGTCGCCTGCTTCTTCCGCTTCGACGGCAGAAACCTCTGTCGGGTCGATGTAAGTGCGGCCCTTCGGTGTTTGAATCACGAGAAAGCGAGTCGTTGGTGTCTCATCGGGTTTGGTGGGCTTGAACTTCATCATCGTGCCGACAACTGGCGGCCGGTTGGCACCCTTGAAGTAGACCGTGACTTTCTTCCCCGCGAGATCATCCTGAAGATTGCCCGGAGGAGCTTCGTCCGCGGGTACTTCGACTTCTTGCATCTTCACGAGCGTTTCGACCGGGCCGGTGGATTCGATCCAGTAAGTGCCGTGAACGGGGCTGGGAACATCGTCGAGCACATACACACCGGGTTGGGCGAGCGTTGTCTCGCGCTTCACGACCACCAGGCCGTTCTTGAACAGATCGACCGCGACGATTTTGCTTTTCACTGGTGTGTCCTTCGCCTGTGCGGGAACGCAGAAGAGGAGCACAATAAGTGAGACTGCGGCAACGGGGAGGGTTCGCATGAGTCGTTCCTTTCGAGGAGGGCGAATCGGCGGTCACCATCATAACCACCAAGTATCAGTAACCGGCCCGTTGTTACAATCGTGACACTTCGCGGCGTGAGCGGCTACAATAGCAGTGAACACGAGGACACGTCATGATCGAAGATCCAGTTCCGCCCGTCAGCGAGCAGACCGAAGATCCGCGCGACCCGGCCGCGAAGGCCAAAGAGTTCCCCACAACCCCCGGCGTTTACTTGATGAAGGACGGCGGGGGAAATGTTCTCTACGTGGGCAAGGCGAAGAATCTCCGCAGCCGAGCCTCTTCGTACTTCAGCAAGGAAGCCGCGAACGATCCGCGCATCCGGGACTGGATCGGTTTCGTGCGCGATGTGGACTACATCGAGACATCCGATGCGATTGCGGCCGTGTTCACCGAAGCGCGGATGATCAAAGACCTGCGACCGAAGTACAACAAGACACTCCGAGACGACAAGACCTTCCCCTATCTCCAGATTCGCACGCGCGAAGAGTTCCCGCGAGTCGAGATCACACGCAAACCGAGGCGCAAGGGCGTCAGACTTTACGGCCCATTCACCGGAACCAAACACCTGCGAATTGCAGTCGATCTGCTTCAGCGGTTGTTCCAGTTCCGGACGTGTTCGCTCGACATCAAATCCGACGAGGACCGATGGAAGTGGTTCCGGCCGTGCTTGCTGCACAGCATTCGGCGCTGCACGGCTCCGTGCAACCTCCGGGTGTCGCGCGAGGACTACCGCGCGCAAATCCAGAAGCTCATCTTCATTCTGGAAGGGAAGAAGGGGAAGCTCAGCAAGCGCATGGAGCGTGAAATGCTCGAAGCGAGTGAAGCGTTAAACTTCGAGAAGGCCCGCCGCATTCGAGACGAAATCACTGCTCTTGAAAAGCTCGACATGCGCGGAGACGCGAAGACCGATGTGCAGCCGGAGGTGTTCCCCATCGACCCGAAGAAGGGGTTATTGGGCTTGAAGAAGGTTCTCGGACTTGAGAAAACTCCGCGAACAATCGAGGGCATGGACATCGCGCACTTGAGCGGGCAAGACACGGTTGCTTCGCTCGTGTCGTTCCTGGATGGCGTGCCGTTCAAGCCCGGCTATAGGCGCTTCAAGATCAAGACGGTGGAGGGTGTGGACGACTTTGCCAGTATGCGCGAAGTGGTGACGAGACGATTCCGCCGATTGCGCGATGAGGACGAGGTGTTCCCGGACATTCTGCTGATCGATGGCGGAAAGGGGCAACTCAACGCGGCTCTCGAAGCGTTCCAGACGCTCGGCATCGACCCGCCGTGTCTGCTCTCGCTGGCGAAACAGGAAGAGGAAATCTTCCGCCCCGGAGAAGCGGAGTCGATCAAGTTAAGCAAGCACTCCGCGGCCCTGCGGCTGCTTCAGTACGTGCGCGACGAAGCGCATAGATTCGCGCAGCACTATCACCACATGCTGAGGCGCAAGCGGCTGACGGATGAGTAACGCGGTTCACGCAGAAACGAAGTGCAAGGAAGACTGGCAATGTTCGTGATCGTCTTTTTTCTCGCGGGCGGGCTGCTGGCCGTCACGGTCTGCGCGCTGGCGTGGCAACTCGTTGGTCGGCCGGTCGCGGTGGCTCTCGGTTGGATTCCAATGACGCCCGACGACTACGTTCTTTGTGCGCTGGAAGCCGAACGCGACCGGCGCTGGGTGGATGCTTTGCGTGCTTACGACAACGCGCTGGAACTCAACGACTCGCATCAGGAAGCGCGTAACCGGCAGCACGCGCTCTTCGAGTTGCTCGCAACCAACCCCGAACTGACCGAAGGAACCGAGTTGGGCTGATGGCCCGACGAAGCAACCGTCGGCCTCACGGTTCGACGCTCACAAACCAAACCGTCGGGCTTACGCCGCGACGCTCACTTCTTTAGCTCGATCTCGAACGGCTCTGGCTTGGCGCTTGTGAGCGGTTGTGTGTCTCCGAACGCTTTCTGCTGAGCTTCCAGGAGCTTCATCATCTCCTTCACCTTGTCGGCGAACTTCGGATCGCGTGCCAGGTCTTTCAGTTCGTCCGGGTCGTCCTTGATGTTGAACAGTTGAGTGTGGTTGATGTGCGGATAGCGAATGAGCTTCCACTCGGTTGTACGCACGCAGCGCTGGAACGAGCGGTACACGCCGAAGATTTCGTCCCGCACTTTTTCCGCTTTGCCAGTCATCACCGGAACGAGGCTCTTTCCTTCAACCTTCTCCGGCAACTTCACTTCACACAGCTCGGCGACCGTCGGGAAGATGTCGAAGAGGTACACCAGTGCGGAAGATTTCTTGTTCGCGGGGATTTTTGGGCCGGTCATCACAAGCGGCGGCCTCATGCTGTGGTCATAGAGGTTCTGCTTGCCGAGCAGTCCGTGTGAGCCAATGGCAAGCCCGTGGTCGCTGGTGAAGATCACCACGGTGTTCTTGTCGAAGCCGCCCTTCTTGAGTGCGTCTTGAATGCGGCCGACCTGAGCGTCCAGGTGCGAGATCATCGCGTAGTAATTCGCCAGTTCCTTGCGAATCTGATCTTCAGTTCGCGGCCAGTCGAGCAACTTCTCGTCTCGAAGAAGCATGTCTCCGTTGTTGAACGGGTGTTTCGGCAGGTAGTTCTTCGGCAGCGGGAGCTTCTTCGGATCGTACTTGTTCTCCCACCCCGCGGGAGGAGTGCGCGGATCGTGCGGAACGGTGAACGTGACGTAGAGGAAGAACGGTTTCTTGTCGTCGTATGTGTTGATGAACTCCACCGCGGCGTCCGCGAACATCTTGGTGCTGTACGCGGTGCCGACCTTGAGATTTGTCTTCGGATACTTGCCATCGGGGTTGAAGTCGTAAATGTTCACCTTGTTCTGGTTGCCCATGCCTCCGAAAAAGATCGGCCCGCCATTATCGAAGCTCTTCGCGTAGCTGGCCGGTCCGTTGTGCCACTTCCCGATGCCGACTGTGTGATATCCCGCCTTGCGGAACACTTCCGGCCATGTCGGCGCGTCCTTGATCTGTGCATCCACGCGAAAGAGCGAGCGACCGGTGAGAAACATCGCGCGACTCGGCACGCACACCGCGCCTTGCATCGAACCCTGGCAGAAGCAGTGCGTGAAAGTGAAGCCACGCTCCACCATCTTGTCAATCGTTGGCGTTTCGAGGTGGGTGTTCCCGAGCGCGCGGATTGTGTCGTGTCTCTGGTCGTCGGAGCACAGATACACGACGTTCGGCGGTGCCGCGAAGATCGGGCCAGCAGAGAGCAACAACGCAAGAATGGAGAAGCGGAGGGAAAGCATAGAGAAAACCTCACAGACTCTTCGCGCGGAGCATTACGCCGGGTACTCTACTCGAACCACTCCCTCGCGCAAAGGAATTACCATGCGATCCCTCCTCGCTGTGTTCGCCGTGTTTCTCCTCGCTTCGCCTGCCATAGCCGCGGACAAGCCGAGTTTCGTGCTGTTCGTGACAGACGATCAGCGCGCCGATTGCCTCTCGTGCGCTGGGCATCCGCTACTCAAGACGCCGAACATTGATGCAATCGCGAAGAGCGGTACGCGGTTCACAAACGGCTTCGTCACTACTTCGATCTGCTGCATTAGCCGCGCGAGTATCATGAGCGGCCGACTCGCACGCCATCACAAAGTGCCAGACTTCCGGACGGCGTTTACAAACGAAGTGATGGCGACCACATTCCCAGCGCTCCTGAAGAAGAACGGCTATCGAGTCGGGATTCTTGGTAAGTGGGGCGTGGGTGGTACTCCTCCGAAGGAGCATTTTGATTTCTGGGACGCGTGGGGCGGTCAAGGCAACTTCTTCCACGACGTGAACGGCGAGAAGGTTCACAATTCGGAATATCTCGCACGTCAGGCGGTGAAGTTCATCGCCGACACGCCCGCGAACACGCCGTTCTGTCTCATCGTGCTCTACAAGTCGCCACACGAACCGTATCAACCCGACCCGCGAGACGCGGGGCTGTTCAAGGACACGAAGATCACTCCTCCCAAGACTGCCGACGAGAAATACTTCAAGGAACTTCCTGAGTTTCTGAAGACGAGCCTCAATCGCGTGCGCGCTGTGCGCGATTTCCCCACAGCGGACAAGTATCAGGAGTTCGTGAAGCAATACTTCCGGTGCATCGCGGGGGTGGATCGCTCGGTCGGGATCATCACGAAGGAACTCGCCGACAAGAAGCGCGCGGATAGCACCGTCGTGGTTTACACCTCCGATAACGGCTTCTTCCTCGGCGAACGCGGGTTCAACCACAAGTGGCTGATGTATGAGGAGTCGATCCGCGTGCCGCTCATTGTGGCCGATCCGCGAATACCGAAGGCCCAACGCGGCGTGAAGCGCAACGAACTTGTGCTCAACATCGACATCGCGCCGACGATTCTCCATCTCGCGGGCGTCGAGATTCCGAAGGAGATGGATGGAGTTCGTCTGACGCGGCTCCTCGGAAGTGAGCCGGTGAAGTGGCGGTCACACTTCTTCTACGAACACCACTACTTCCACTCGAAAGACCCAAAGAACCACATCCCGCGCACGGAAGGCATCCGCACAGATCGCTGGAAGTACATCACCTACACCGATCACCCGGAGTACGTGGAACTCTTCGACTTGCATAACGACCCGCTGGAAGAGAAGAACCTCGCGCCCGATCCGAAGCACAAGGATGCACTCGCGGAGATGAAGGCGCTTTACGAGAAAGAAGTGAAGCGATTACCGCCCGCGATTCCCGGAGGCAACGCGGGCAAGAAGAAGTAGATCGTAGTCATCACGCTCCGCGTGATGCGTTCGCGCAGCGAACGGTTTGTCTTCGCGATCCAGTGAATCGCGCCGCTTCGCGGCGACATCACGCGGAGCGTGATGACTACGATTCAAGCAACTCCTTGAACTTCGCCAGATGCGCGACCAACTCATCGGGCGGCATCTTGTCGAGGTCCTTGCCGGTTGTGGTTGGGGCGCGCTGGTGAGCCTGTTCCTTCCACGGAGCGCCGTTGACCATCACCGTCCAGCATTCTTCGAGCGGAGTCACGGAATGCCACGTCCGCGGTTCGGTGATTTCGTATCGGCTCCCCGCGGTGAGAACGGTTTCGGTCACGGTGATCGGTTCGCGTGAGACAAGATCGGGCGTGAACCCGACCCACATTCGGTACGAGCCGTCCAGCAGCGTGAACGCGCCCGGCCACGGATGCGGGTGCGGATACGCTTCGTGGCAAGCACAGGGATCGAAACGGTGCAAGCTGACTCGCAGGCCGTCTTGGAGATAACGAAAGACGCGATAGGTGATGGGCTTCCGCCGGTTGACGATGAGCGAATCCCACGCGGACGGTTCGTCGAGCATCGCGGGGAGCGAACGCAGAACCTCTTCTAACACGGAGAGCATGGGGCGTCTCCTTTTGGGCTGTGTCAGGAGATACTACCTCCGTTTCGCGACCTTACTGAGTCTCTTCGGGATCGCGGATTCGTCCGAATAGCGCTGCGATCACGCAGCCCAGCCAGTGACACGGGAACATGGCGATGAACGTGTAGAAGGGGACTTTCATCGGTAACCACGGATCGAGCAGCTTCGGCCCTTCCCAGACTGAGTAGCCGATCCCGCAAGCAATGGCGAGGAGTGTCGAGAGTGTACCAGGATGTCCAGGAATTGCACCACACACCGCGCCTGAGCCGGCCCACAACAACACCCACGGGATCGCGTAGAGCGCACCGGCCAACAGATGGAAACGCAGTCCCTTGAACGTGCCATCTTGCAAAGCAAAGGTGATGAACAGCGATTGCACCGCGATGAAGCCGAACACGAAACCGAACACGGCACCGCTGAGGGGTCTATTCGGGTTCAGCCAGCGGAGGAAGCGTTTCATGGCGTCACGCTGAGGGTCGCCGCAATCGCACCTTACCTCTCGTGACACCAACAGACGATGGATATTCCCGATTGGGCAAGGTTTTAGAGTAGCTGGTTCACGGAGTATGCCGTTGTTTTCATAGTAGTCATCACGCTCCGCGTGATGTCAGAAGCGCAGCCACCGAAGACTAAAACCGCCGCTCTCCGAGCGGCCATCACGCGGAGCGTGATGACTACTATGAATGGCACCCAGCGAATGCCTACTACTCTTACTCCACCTTCCATTCCCACTTCTTGAGTTGTTCCAGGCGCGCGTGGTCGGTGAGGTCGAATTGCAATGGTGTCACGGTGATGTAGCTCTCGTCGAGCGCGGTCACGTCTGTGTCGGGGTGTGGGTCGGGACAGGTGAACTCTGGACTGGTCCAGAAGTAAGTTCGTCCGCGAGGATTCACCCGACGGTCGAACTTCTCCGTGTACGGAGACACGTTCTGAGGCAACACCTTCACGCCCTTCACAGGTCCGCGCTCAAGCACCGGAATGTTCACATTGAAGAGACTTCCTTGAGGCGGGTTGCGAGCGAGAATCTGTTCGATCACTTGCCGCGAATACTTGGCTGCCGTTGGGAAGTCGTAAATCTTCTGATCGTATTCCAGCGACACCGCAATCGCCGTTCTGCGATAGAACGCGCCTTCGATGGCGGCGGCCACCGTGCCGGAATACAGCACGTTGATGCCCGCGTTGCTCCCCGCGTTCAGTCCGCTGATGATGACATCAGGCGGGTCGGGGAGCAGTTCCAGAAGCGCGAGCTTCACGCAGTCGGCCGGTCGGCCCTCCACCGCCCAGCCGATGAATGTCTTCCCGTCGTCCTCGAAGACTTCGTTCACCAAGAGAGGAGTTAAAAGCGTGACCGAGTGGCCCGCAGCGCTCTGTTCGGTCGCGGGGGCAACTACCGTGACCGAACCAAGTTCCAGCAGTTCCTTTCGGAGCGCCTTCAGACCCGGTGCGTAGATACCATCGTCGTTGGTCAGCAGAATCCGCATCGCGATTCCTCCGCGCCTGAGACGTTATTCAACAGAAATGTGAATAGCATGGAAGGGGACCGCTCCACTTCTGCCGAAAGTATCGGAAAAACGGATTGTGAAGCATTGATCGGAGACTCAGACCTAATCCAATGGCTTGACGGCGGTTCGGAATGTGCGTATCTACACACTTGGTTCAGCCGCGCTGCCCATTCTGACAGAGACTCGCAACTGATAGACCGCAGGTCGGGGCATAAGCTGTGGAACCTTCCATCTTTCTTGACTTCCATTTGCCCAACGCGGCGACGTGGTTCTATTTCTCGCTTTTGCTCACCGTTGCTCTGTTCTTTCAGTTCAGCCGGCTCCTGTCGATCCGTAACCTCGACTTGCTCACGCTGTTTTTGCTCGTGCCGGGCTTCCTGTTCCTCTACGAATCGGGAGCCTTACTCGAAGCAGTTCGGCACGCGACGGAAGCAGACGCCGCCGCGCTGACGGCTCGAGCGGATCGCCTGCGCGTCCTCGGCTACGGCTGGCTGCTTGGCGGGTCCCTGTATTGGTTTGTGCGCGCGGTCTTCGACCTCACACTTATCCGCCGGCCCGCATTGAGCGCCAACCTCAATACCGCTGGCCTTTCGTGGATGGGAATTGCTCTGTGCATCTGTCTGGCGGTCGTCGGGATGCGCCGAACGCCCGATCAGCTTGAACAAGGACAGGTCGGCAAGCGCCCCGCTCCGATTGAACAGGTGCAAGGCGGCGCACAGGCGGTTGTCGAACAGGCTCAGGCCACCAACGGAACTCACGCGTCTCCTGCGGATGTTCGATTCTGGGCGGAACGCAGCCTCGCGCTCGTCTGCCATGCCGCGGTGATCGCCGGGCTGGTGATGATCGGCTGGAGACACTTCGGCGACCTGACAGCCGGTGTCAGCGCGGCAACTCTCTACACACTCGTGCCGTACACCGCCTACAACATCGGGCAGTTTCACCACGTCTGGCCCACGGCGTTTCTCGTCTGGGCGGTCTTCTTCTACCGGCGGCCATCGGTCGCGGGGTGGCTCTTGGGACTGGCCGCGGGGAGCGCGGTGTTCCCAGCGCTCTTGTTCCCGTTGTGGTTTGGGTTCTATAGCCGTCGAGGAGCAAGCCGATTTGGACTGGCGTTCCTGCTCGCCGCCACGGTCAG
>JAKEEV010000671.1 GCA_022616395.1 Planctomycetia bacterium
CCTGATGGGGCCACATGACGGCTCACTTCCCGGCCCAGACCTGGCAGAGTTCGACGACGACGCGGACGGCGGATTCCATCTCTTCGAGGCACGTCCACTCCAAAGGCGAACTTGTCCGCACGGAAGTGCAGTCCGATGAAGGGAGAGTCGTGGTAGAATATCGATAATCTGCACCCATCCGAGGTGAGCAATGAAGAGCATTGCCGACCAGTTGCCCGCCGAGATTGCCGGCCAGATTCACCCCGACCGGCGAAAGAACGAGGAGGCCTACTGGGCTGTCCGCGACCAACTCCTGGAGCAGTATCGCGGACAATGGATCGGCTTCGCCGACGGTCGGGTGATCGCGTCAGGCACAAGCCCCGTGGCAGTATTCCAGGCGGCCGAGGCGACGGGGTTGCATCCGTTCTTCATCTGCGTCGGGAGGGAAGACCAACCGTGCCGTATCCGTCGCGCCACCTTCCCTTACGATGCCAGTTATCCCGGTGAGGCCCTGCCGGTGATCGGCGTTGAGTTCCGGCTGACGAGCGGTTCACCGGGGCTGGTCCTCGATCGGGTGATCCCCGATACGGGGGCAGATGCGAGCGTCTTGCCCTGGGCGGAGTGTCAACTCCTTCAACTGACTCCTGCTTTGGGAGTGCAAGGCCTGCTGAGCGGGGTTGCAGGCAGTTCCGCGGCAACGCTCGCCTTCCTGATCTGGGTCTATCTTGACGGCAATGAATATCCATGCCGACTCCAAGCGGACTTTGTCGGAGGTGAACGCATTCTGGGCCGGGATGTCCTGAATCGGTTGGAAATTCTGTTCCGCGGTCCGGCCGGTGAGGTCGTCGTCAATCCGTAGTAGGCTTTGAGGTATTGCAGGTCCTCTCACTTCCCGGTCCAGACCTGGCAGAGTTCGACGACGACGCGGACGGCGGATTCCATCTCTTCGAGGCACGTCCACTCCAAAGGCGAGTGCGGGTTGTGTTCGCCGGTCGAGAGATTTGGCGTTGGTAGGCCCTTCTCCGTGAGTTGAGCACCGTCGGTGCCTCCGCGGATGATCTTGAGTTTCGGCTCTAACCCCGCTCGGCGAGTGGCTTCCTCCGCGAACTTCACCGCGTTCGGATGCTTCGCAATTCCATCTCGCATGTTGCGATACTGCTTCCGGATGTCCACCTGCACCTTTGCCGCCGGGTATTCGCGTTCCACTTGCCGAGCGATCTCGCGAAGCATCTCCGCTTGCACCGGAAGTTGAGCGGTGTCGAAGTCACGAAGGATGAAGTAAATCTTCACCTGACCCACTCCGCCCTCAATCGTCAGCGGGTGGATGAAGCCTTCGCGGTCGGCCGTTGTTTCGGGACTCATCGTCCGCTTCGGCAAGCGATCAATGAACATCGCCGACAGTCGGATCGCGTTCACCATGCGGCCCTTCCCGATTGACGGGTGAATGTTCACTCCGGTGATGGTGACTGTCGCGGCGTCGGCGGAGAAGGTCTCCGCTTCGATCTCTGCGCTCCCGAAGCCGTCGAGCGTGTACGCGACCTCAGCGCCGATCTGACTTGGTTCCAGATGCTTCACGCCCATGCCGATCTCTTCGTCGCAGGTGAAGACGATTCGCACCGGGCCGTGAGGAATCTTCGGGTTCTCAACCAAGATCCGAACTGCCTCCATGATGACCGACAGCCCGGCCTTGTCGTCTGCTCCGAGAAGCGTTGTGCCGTCCGTGGTGATGATCGTCTTGCCGATCAGGTCATTCAACTCCGGGTTGTCGGCAACGCGAATCACCTTCGAGGTGTCTTTCGGCAACGTAATGTCTCCGCCCGCGTAGTTGCGGATCACCTGCGGGTTCACATCCTTGCCGGAGTTCTCCGGGTTGGTGTCAACGTGTGAATTGAAAGCAATCGTCGGCGCTCCGGGCACATTACCGGGCACCGTGGCGAACACCAGGCCGTGTTCGTTCTGGTACGCGTCCTTTAACCCCAGCGCAAGAAGCTCGTCGCGAAGCATCGCGCCAAGCACAAGCTGACCGGGCGAACTCGGGTAGTCGGTAGACTTCTCGTCCGCCTTCGTGTCGATGCGGACATATCGCAGGAAGCGATCCAGAAGCGTGTGCGTGGAGAAGGCCATAAGAGTTTCACCGCAGAGGACGCAGAGAACGCAGAGAAGCACAGAGTATCTATTTACTCGCTGTCTTGCTCCGCGCCCTCTGCGTTCTCTGCGGTGAACCCTTTTTCTTTTTCCTCTTCCGCTTCTTCGCGAGGCCCTTCACGCCGAGTTTCGGGCAGAGGTCCGCGAGCACGCACTTCTCGCAGCGCGGTTTGCGCGACCGACACACCGCGCGGCCGTGCAGAATGAGCCGATGACTGAAGTTCGTCCACTCCTCTTGCGGAACGATCTCCATGAGAGCCAGTTCCGCCTTCACCGCGTTGCGATGACGAGTCAGACCCAGCCTGCGAGCAAGTCTCCCAACATGCGTATCAACCGTGATGCCCGGCGTATCGAACGCGTGGCCCAGAATCACGTTCGCGGTCTTGCGACCAATGCCGGGGAGCGTGACAAGTTCGTCAAGTGTGTTCGGAACTTCGCCGTTGAAGCGGGCAACGATCTCCGCGCAGCAAGCGCGGATGTTCTTCGCCTTGCTCTTGTAGAAGCCGGTCGGCTTGATGAGTCTGCGAAGTTCCTTGATGTCGCACTCGGCGAAGTCGCGTGCTGTTTTGAAGCGCGCGAAGAGAGCGGGGGTAACTGTATTCACTCGCGCATCGGTACACTGCGCAGAAAGCATGGTCGCGATGACCAGTTGCAGCGTGTTTTCGTGAGTGAGGCCGTCGAATGCGGGGTAAATCGGCGAGAGTCGTTCGTTAATTGGCCCAACGCGCTCGCGTGCCGGAGGCAACTTCGGCTCAGGAGGAAGTGCGGGAGTTGGAGCAAGCTGTTCCATATCACGCGGCCCGGCGAATCGAGTGTGCGACTTCGGGTTGATGAACTGTCACGCCAAACGGAGTAAGCCACGCGGAAAGAATCGCGTGCCCATCCGACACGCCATTCAACAGAGCCGCGGAGGAATCGTCCAGACACGCGACCAGACACCGCGGGCGAAGCACATCACGCAGTTGATTCGCAGTGGCTTCATCCGGCACGAAGACCAACCCACACGCGGCCAGTTCAGTAACCGAATCAGTCACGAGAATGCGGTCGTGAGCTTGATCGGCTTCCAGAGGAGTGACAAATCCACGAGCCAGAGCCAAGTCGATCTCTTCAAGAACCGCGGTCGCGTCCCACAGAGCCACCACCTTCGCTCCTCGAAGCGCTGATTGACCCACGATGCGAGCCGCGAATCCGCTGTCTGTCGCAAGACCAACCACCGCGGGGACCGGTGGGATCGGGTTAAGTGTTTCAGGCGAACCCGGAGCGTGAACGACGGGGGGCTTTTTCACCGCAAACGCGCGGCGTTCCTCTGCGAAGCCCGTTTCGTCTGGCGTGCGTTGAGGAACGCGCGGGTGGCGTTCGAGTTCGTCCAGGAACGTGCGTAGCTCGATCTTCGCCCGCCGCGCGCAGAACGCGCGATCGACCAGTCCCAGATCGCGTGCTTCACGCCCAGAGAGCGTACGGCCCGATTCCACAAACGCCGCGGATCGCTTCCCCATCAGTTTGCGCAGTCGCGTGCTTCCACCGAAACAGGTAAAGCGCTCCGGGAAGCCCAGATGCGTCAGCGGACTCGCTACACACAGCCGATAATCGCACATCAGCGCCAACTCGAAGCCAACACCCAGACACGGGCCATCAATAAACGCGACCGTCACGAAGGGAAGTTGCGCCAGCCGCGCGAACACTCGCTGACCGAAGCCCGCAAATGCAGCTCGGTCGGCGATATTCGCAACACCGGGACGAAGGCCGGCGCAAAAACCGGCCGGCTTCGCGGACCGCACAACAAGCACATTCACGAAGGGGTCATTCTCAATCGTAACACGCGCTCTCTCCAGTTCGTTTAGCCTCAGCGCATCAAGAGCGTTCACCGGCTCGCCGGCGAAGTCCAGCCAGAGAGTCGCAACGCCGTATTCGGCCGAAACGCAAATGTGTGTAGACTCGAACAGCATGCCGAAATGTTCGCCACTTGCGCTCGCGGAATCAACCCGAAGTAGAAGAAGAATTAGCCGCACGATGAACGCAGAAAAGACACGATCAAAACAGAAGGCAGAGAACAGAGGTCAGAAAACAGAACAACAAACTCTCGACGGTCTGTCTTCTGACTTCTGACCTCTGTTTTCTGATCTCTGTTCTCTGTCTTTATCGTGTCTTTTTCTGCGTTCATCGTGCGGCAAGTCTTCTTCCTCCTCACACAAAGGCGGCAGCCTGGAGCATGTCGGGCCAGGGCCAGACCGCGATGGTCGCCCCGTGCAGGTAATCCACAGAGTTATACAAGACCGCGATGGTACTCGCATCCGGTGAGAACATGATCTGTCCACTTCGCGACGACTGTTCTTCCAACACAGCGCGCACGAACCCCAGCGACTTGCCGCTGGGCAATTCCCAGAACCCGATCCAGCCTCCTTCAGCTTCCGCGGTGACCGCGTGTCGGCCGTCCGGCGTGAAGGCCTGGCTTGTTGGTCGGTGCCAGTCGGGCAGGCGCAGTTCGGTCACTGTTCCGGTCGGGAGCGGAATGTGTCTCACCGAGACGCGTCGGGGATAGTACGACTCGCGCCGAACGAGTACCGCACCACCATCGGGCGAGACAATCAGGTCAAGCGCTGGCCCCAGATGAGCCGGCATGCCGTCGAATGCATCTCGTCGAATCACTTCGGAGGTCATTGTGTCGGGATTCACCGCGCGCAGTTCGCCGGTGTAAGTAGCCGCCAGCAACCGCGAACCGTCCGGCGCGTACTGCACTGTCGTGAAGACTTCGGTTCTTGCATGTGATTCGTAATGCGGTTTCGCTTCCGTGAGATCAGCCGTATACGACTGGTCGTAAGACAGCACCGCGACATGTGAGCCACTGTTGGGGACCAGAGCCACCTGACCCCACATTTGCTGCCGACCGGCCAACACCTGTTCGATGTCGGTTCCTCCGACGGGCCATCGAAGCACTGTTCCTTCCTGAAGAACCAGCAGCGTGCCGGACTCATTGGTCGCGACCGCCGCGATGTGGTTGAAGGTTTTCCGTTTGCTGGTCGTGGTTGTGCCGTCCGCTCGACTGACACAACAAAACGCGCCGCTGCGGTTCTGGCCAACGAGGTTCTGCCCGTCGGTGGTAAACGCGAAGCGCGACATTCCCGGAGACCATCCGCCGAACTGACCGAACCCGCCCGCGGCCGTTCCTCCTTCAGCTCGTCGGTCGAAGCACGGGCCACACGAATCGCCCATCCAGCCGAGCGATTCAGGCGAACCCACCGCCCCGCAGCGACACACGGCCAGGAATTGCTCGCCTTCCTTCTTGCTGCGCACGCCCAGCACACCTTCCGGGTAGACGTGCCACCACGGAGGAAGTGTGCGCAACTCGCCCTCTCGACGAATCGGCGAATAGTAGCGCGAGTATTGCGGCCGGGTACGACCGAGCACGCGCACATGCTTTCGGTTGGCTGGGTCTGTCCACCAACCCGCGATCACCTCTGGCACCGCGCGACCACCCTTGCACGACCGCCGACGGCCTTCTGGTTCGCTACGCAATACATCACGTGCAAAGCGACCCCAGAACTCCAAGTCGCGCTCCATGCGGTTCGGCTGGTTCTTGTTCTGCCGGTTCGCGGAGTTCATCGCCTTGCGCAGCGTGCTTGCCAGTTGCGATTCAGTTGGGTCAATCAGTCGGGCATCGAAAATCGCCATCGTTTCACCCAAAGTAGGCCCGCCTTGCCGAGGCGGGCTGTCTTTCGGAGCCGCGACCGTCAGGGAGCGTTCTTGAGTAGCGCTCCCTGACGGTCGCGGCTCTGTTTTGTGCCGCTCGACTCGCGGCACCTACTCAAGCAGCGGTAACATCCGAGCCACGGGCCACAACTTCACGCCCTCGGTCCCGGCGGTCGCGAGCATCTGCCCGTCGGGCGAAACCGCCAACCGAGACGCTGGCCCGACGTGCCATCTTAACCGAGCGCGGACACTTGTCAGTAGCCCCGGATGACAAACGTGGATTACACCATCCACGGTGAGAATGAACAGGTGTTCGTAATCCGGAGAGAAAGCCGCGTCTGGATGGAAGCGGGGAACGTCACTTGAAGCAGCGCTTTGGACCGAGCCGGGTTCCACAATTCCATCTCCGTTCCGCGGATGAAGAGCAACCGTTCGCCATTGGGTGTGAAGCGAACAAGCTCCGGCCCGCTGTTCCAGTTACCGGTACGGTTGAGCGCTCCATCGCCAATGTGGAACCGCGCTCTCACATCGAGCTTTCCATCGCGATCCAGACGCGCGACTGTGGCTCGGTGGCGGTCAGTGAACACCAGGCGCGGGTCGTCTCCATGAACCGCGAAGAGTCTCGCGCTGGTGTCCGGCGGGCGGATCATGTGCTTCACGGATTCATCCTCGACATCCACAAGCGACAAATGCCGCGCGGGGTCTTGCCGCTGCACCAGTAGTTTGCCGGGCCAGTTGGTCCACATCGCGGTGAGCAACGGGCCAAACGGACCGATCTCCACGCGTCGCGGCTTATCCCCCTCCAGTGAGAGGAACGTGAGCCTTTGATTGCCGTCGCAGAGGAACACGAACCGACCATCCGGGCTAACCGATGGGCGCACGTCGTTCGTGGGCCGAGGGCAATCGCCAGTTGCGCGCAGTTCGCCACTCGCACAGTCCCAGACGCGACACTTGCCGTAGCCCGAAGAGATGATGTACCGGCCGTTCGGCGTGAACATCACATCCCACGGATCGAACCCGGCCTCGGTAAGCAGTCCCGGTTCGCGTGGAACCGCATCCAGCCCGAACTCCGCGACTTGATCCGCGCACGGGCCGCACATACCGTGATTCCAGCCAAGCGACTCCGGGCTACCAGCAGCACCACAGCCGCATACCGCAACCCACTCCGGGTCGGTTCCAGTTTCGGCCGCGATGATTCGTTCCGGGTCGAGGTGCCACACTACCGGCCGACTGTCGAGGGCACGCTGGTCGGCAAAACGATACATGTCCTCTGGCGTTCCCGGCCCACCATGTCTGTGTTGACCTTCTCGCCATCCACGAACACGGACAAGTTTGCGCCCGCCGGGGTTCGTCCACCACACAAGCAACACACGTCCGTATTCGCCTCGTGAGGAGTCAGGGCGTGTGAGTTCGTAATGCCCCTCCCGCTCGCTCACGGTCCGCTTCCCCAGCACCTCCACGTCTGCGACCGGCAGCGAGAAAATGCTCGCCTTCCGCTTCCCGTTCAGCGCAGCCAGAGCCGCCCGGAAGACAGATGCCACCTCGTCCTCCGTCGGATCAGTTAGCCGAATGCCGAACAGGTCGCGCACGGAAAAAGCTCCCTCGCAATGAACCACGATCACTACTGACCGGCAGGTACGCAAAGTTATGCGTGTTATGTGCGTTTCGCACTGCGTTTTCAGGGGTTTCAGCCGACTCGCTTAGCATTGCTAAGCTGCGGATCAGTAGTAGTGTCTGAGTTTGGCTTTTTGTAGCGTGCCTCTGTGAGGCCGGTCCGGGGTCACAGACCCCGGCTACAGCAAACTCAGACACTACGCAATCACTCGATGATAACCGATGAAGGCCATCGGAGCCGGAAGCGTCAGCGACGGGGTTTTCTTTTCCGTCGCGATTCCTCCGGCGGAACGCGAAGAACCGTCGCTGACGCTTCCGGCTCCGATCCCATGCCCCGAAGCAGGTCGCGGATGGGCCACACCTTCACGCAGCCATCTCCACCGGAACTGAACAACCGCGAACCGTCGGCAGAGACAGCCAGTCCGTAAATACCGCCGAGGTGCCAGTCGAATGCCGCTCGGCGTTCAAGTGTGTTTGGATCGAAGACGAACACGCAGCCCTGCTCGGTGCCCACGAACACCGCTTCTCCCTTCGGATCAACGGCCAGAGTGGTGATGTGGTCGTTGGTCCTGTAGTGGGAGCCTCCCCGCTTGGTTCCAACAAGCCAACCTTCAGCCAGGGATTTCCCGCTTGTCGTGTCGAACGCCTTGACGGTGCCGATGTGCGCTCCGAACAGCCACTTTCCATCCGGCGAGTACGCGAGGGCTGTTTGCACCCCGCGAATATCGCGCAGACGGGTCATGGTGTTCAGATCAAAGATCGCGACATCGTGACCGGGAATGGCCAACCGCGAACCATCGGCTGAGACGCCACACCGCGCTGGATAACAGAGGTTCAAGTGGCCTCCGCGAACGACCTCGCCGGACGGTACTCGAATCACCTCCGCGCGAGTGGCGGTGAATGCCGACTCCATGCCACAGACAACGGCCAGGCTGGGGTCTGGCAAACCGCTGATGTGAACCCCACCCAACTGAATCTCGCGACCAGGATCAACGCGACTCGGCGGATCGGTGGTGACATCGAAGGCGGCGAAGAGGCCGGACGGATCGAGATTCACGTTTATCGCTTGGTGTCCCGTCACGAGCACATGCCTGCTGTCGGAAGTGAAACTGACGTCGGCGACCACCTGACCGGAGAACTTCGTTGTGGTTCGAGTGCGGTTCGCGATGTTCCAGATGGTGACGAAGTTGTCCCCTTCCTTCGCCGCGACGAGATTGCCGTCCGATGAACAGGCGAGTGCATAAAGCGGCTCGCGTTCGGAATAGAGCACGCCCGGCAAGTTCGCTCTCAGTGCGTCGGTGCCAACTTCTTCCTTGCGGTCGTGGCACGGGCCGCACGTTTCTCCCATCCAGCCGAGCGATTGAGGAGTCTCGACCACGCCGCAACCGCACGCGCAGACAATCTGTTCTTCCTTCCCGACTGTTCTCCGACACACATACTCCGGGTAGGCGTGCCACAGGGGAGTGCGCTTCTCCAGTTCTTCCTTGTAAAGCAGCCGCTGAGCTTCTTCGTGTTCCACTCGTCGCCCGCGCACGACAACATGCTTGCGGCCAGCGGCGTCCGTCCACCACGCGGCCAGAACCTGCGTTGCGGGAATGCCTCCGCGACCGCCTCGGAACATCTCCCACCCTTCGGGCTTCGCGGCCACAGAGCGAGCGAACTTCTTCCACTTCTCCGGCTTGTCGTCGAGCAATCGCGCTCGACAGCGCTTGTTCGCGTCCGCCGTGGCCGTTGAAAGCGCCACGACGATCTGCTCCGCGTCCGGGTCAATCAGCTTCGTTTCGTGTTTGAGCATGGCGTGAATTCGTGAGCGGTGTGGCGTAAGCCCGCCGGTTTGTTGACACTACAATACACCCCAAATCTGTCCTCTAACCCTCATCTTGTATGTCCAATCAACCGCTGTTGCAAAGTCAGGTGCCGGGTTTCCAACCGCGTCGCGGAAAGGTGCGCGATGTGTACGACCTCGGCGACCGGCTCGCCATCGTCGCCACCGACCGCATCAGCGCCTTCGACTGGATCATGCCAACCCCAATTCCCGGTAAAGGGAAAATCCTCACCGCGATGAGCGTCTTCTGGTTCAACTGGCACAACGTGCCGAACCATCTGATTAGCACCAACCTCGCGGATCTGCCTCAGGCGTTCCAGAGCGAAGCACTCGCCGGGCGAACGATGCTCGTGCGAAAAACAACCGTCGTGCCAGTGGAATGCGTCGCGCGCGGGTATCTCGCGGGTTCTGGATGGAAGGAGTATCAGGCGAATGGCACCGTCTGCGGCATTCCGCTTCCCGCAGGCTTACAACTGGCGAGCAAACTCCCGAAACCGATCTTCACCCCCGCGACGAAGGCCGAAACCGGCCACGACGAGAACATTTCCTTTGAAGCGATGGCAAAGCAGGTGGGGTTAGAAATCGCAACCGAGTTGGAGACAAAGACACTGGACGTGTACAGCCGGGCCGCGGAGTTCGCGGAGAGCCGCGGAATCATCCTCGCGGATACCAAACTCGAATGGGGCCGCTTACCAACCGGCGAAATCATTCTGATTGACGAAGTGCTGACGCCCGACAGCTCGCGATTCTGGCCGAAGGAGACATATCGGCCGGGCGTGTCGCCACCATCCTTCGACAAGCAATTCCTGCGCGACTGGCTCGAAACAACCGGCTGGGATAAGGCCAGTCCGCCTCCCGAGTTGCCCAATGAAGTTGTCGCGAAGACCGCCTCGAAGTATCAGGAAGCTCTGCAACGATTGACGGCGTGACGCGTGTTGAGCGACCGCCGAGCGATGAGGTAGAATGTAATCGAACAACGGAGGAAACCCGTGGCCGAACTGACACTCCCAACAACTCCCGAAGCGACCACTCCGCAACCGCCAACGCCGACCCCGCCCGTTGCGCCTCTCTGGAGCGAAGAGGTTCAGCGCTTCGCGACAACTCACGGACTGACGGATTACCTTCCGCACGCCGTTCGCATTGTGGAAGAGTCATTCCCGCCGGGGAGTGAAGTCCGGCCGCGGATGCAGTGGTCACCGGAGGACGGAAGCAGTCGGCTCATCCTGGATGTGCTGGTCCCGTGCAGCGTGAAGGAAGCGAGCGAGCGATACCAGCAACTTCTTGATCGTTGGATACGTGAAGTGCCGATTCACGTCCGGACCCACGCCACTGTCACCATCTGCCCCGTTTGAGCATGGACGCCCACGAATACCTCACGTTTGCGGAATCCCTCGCCAAGAGCGCGAAGGATAATCCCACGCTCCCGAACTTTCGGGGAGTCTGTCGCAGCGCGATCAGCCGTGCTTACTACGCGCTGTTCCTGCTCGCGCGTGAGTTCGTGGACGGACTCGGCATTGAGACGCGGCAGATTCCGAATCCGCACGTGACCCTCGAACAGGCTTTGCAAAACAGTGGCGTGTTCAGTCTTGAGCGAATTGCGGAAACCCTCGGCAGGCTCCGGTCCGACCGCACCGATGCGGACTACGACATGCGAAACACAGATGTGGAAACCATCGCGAAAGTCGAAGAGGTCATCGAAGCCGCGAAGTTCGCGATTGTGCAACTCGACATCATCCGCGCGGGGAAACTGACTCCCCCCCCTGGATCGAAGCGCGGTCGCTGACGCGATTCTGAGGTGGGCGCGGGAGAATAGTAAGCCGCTGTGGAGGAGGTCGTAGAGTGGGCATCGCTCCGAACGCGCTTCAGCCCAACTCGATGAGCGATTGAGTTTTGATGATGGCGAATTCGTCGGGAAATGTGTGGAAGGCGGTCACGCTCAGGCATCTCGGAAGTGCTTCGACAATCACCACGCCCAGCGGCGAAAGCCCGATGCGGTTCCCCTCGTGGCAGTGGAAGATCAGCCCCTTGCGGATCCCATCCGCGACCAATTCCGCGTGCAGATGCGCGAATTGATCGGGTTGTAACACTTCTACCTGCGATGACATCTCATAGTGAACCCCGCCGGGAAGTGTGAACCGTCCGCGGCGCTCGCCATCGAACTGATGCGCGATCCTCCGACCGGCGTCCGGCAGTTCCTGGTCCGCCGCAACCGTCACTTCTTCGAGATGAAGCTCCCCACACGACCAGCCGAGCGTGTGCCCGGTGCGCGTCAGGCGCACGGTCAAGCGCCAGCCGTCTCGGACAACCGTCTTGGCGGCCACCACGTCAAACAGTTCCGGATGTAGCGGCCGGTCGTATAACCGGAACGCCACGTCGGCCACTCGCGGCCGTACAAACGGCACGCCCATCCTATTTCCTCCATTCCGAGGTAGTTTCGCGGGATTGGTGTGTCTGGATTTGGGTTCTCTTCGATTCGCGAAACTTCGTGTCTTTCGACACATACCCCAGTTACACACCAATCCCGCGAAACTCTACATCAAGGGACGGAAGAATTATAACCGCGCCTGGAAAAACAGAAACGGGAGCCACATGTGGCTCCCGTGGATGATTGCACTTCGCCCAGTGTTCGCGGTTAGTATCCGTAGCAGCCGCCGCCGCGCTTCCCACCGAGGAAGCCGCCGCCCTTGCAGCCGCCGCGCTTCCCACCGAGGAACCCGCCCTTGCCGCCGCCACCGTGGCATCCGCCACCTGCGTACCCGTAGCCGTGGCAACCAGCACCAGCGTAGCCCGCGCCGTGGCAACCGGTCGGGACACCGACCACTGGCGGGGCCGGATGATGAACAACCGGCGGGGCCGGCATCGGAGGAGCGACCACCGGCGGGGTCACCGGAGCGGGCATAATCGTTGCACCGGAGCAACCACCAGCATAGAAGCCGCCCGTGTACCCAGCGCCGTGGCAACCGGCCCCGTACCCGGCGCCGTAGCAACCGCCTGCGTATCCGCCACCGTGGCAACCGCCGCGATCCTTCTTCCCGCCGAGGAACCCGCCACCGCGGCAACCGCCACGATCCTTACCGCCGAGGAATCCACCCCCCTTGCAGCCACCGCCGGCGACCCATCCACCGCCGTTACAGCCGCCACCCTTCATTCCGAAGCTTGCCATGTCGCCGCCGGAAGTCGCGGCTACCATCAGTACCACGCTGTACATCGAGAAGTCCTCCGGTGCCCGCCGCACGAGCGAACAATCCCCGGCCGGCGCTCCGTGTGCGCGGCTGAACGGGTCTTGCGTCTCGCGTGCGGTCGTCGCCTATGAATCCGCCGAACCGTGTGAGGCGGGCGAGTTGTGCATGGAGATGGTAAATCCGAGAAGCTGCGTGGTCAACGGTAAAATGGGATGTTTGGCGAGTTCACGCAAACAATGATACCGACTTTTCGGAATCTATTGCGGATGGTACTATCTGATTTCAGTGCCGGTCGCGCGATCTCTCCTGTTGCGCGACCAACACTCACGCCCGAAACACAGTTATGCCCTTCGTCCCCACGCGCCGATGGATGGAGAGTTCAAAGTTCAAAACGCAAAGTTCAAAATGCCAGTGCAAGTTGGTCACGCCCGCGCGTTTCTCTTGGTTTGGCGAAGGCTCGAACTTCAAACTTTGAACTTTGAACTCCCCGCTCATTGAGTTTCAAGTGGTTTTGTGTGTGCCAGTGTTTGTGTCGAAAGGCGGAAAAGACACGCACCAAACACACCAATCTCCCCGAAACTGCACGAGGGGCTAAGTTACTCTTCGACCACTTTTGCGCGACAACGAGGTCGTCATGGACCGTGACGCATCACTTTCTGATTCTTCTCGCCCCCTTCCCGAAGTCATTCCCCCCGCCGAGTGGCCGACCGTGCGCAAGGTCGCTGTGGTGGGGCTGGGGCTGGTCGCAGTGGCGGCCGGCTTGGGTCTGGTCGCGACGGTGATCGGTGACAAGGCTCCGTGGCCGATCCACACCGCTCGCCTATTCCTGGTTCTCATTGGCACGATCACCGTCGGGTCCGCGATCTCGATGCGTTCGGACTTGTGGCAAGTCTGGGCGCTGGGCAGCGCAACAGCGCTTTTGGCCATCGCGGGCGCGCCCGCTCACTGGGATTCGTTCCGGTTGCTCTTTGGCGCGATGGCGGCAATCGCGATTGCCTGGACACTCGCTCAACTCGCTCCTCCGAAGTACCGGCTGCCAGCGCTCAGCGCTCTTGTGCTGTTTCACTTCACCGGCATCTTCCTCGCCACGACCTCGCCACCCACTACGCCCTGGGTCACCGAGCAGGCGTTTATTCGCGTGTTCAACCCGTACTTGCAGTTCATCTACCTGCGCAACGCCTATCACTTCTACTCACCTGAACCAGGGCCAGCGAGCGTGCTGGTGTGTTTGCTGAAGACGGAGACCGGCTCTGATCCGGTCACCGGCGAGAAGCAGTACAAGACTCAGTGGATCGTGTTGCCAAAGCGCCCCGCGGACATCAAGGATCCTCTTGGATTGACCTACTACCGCCGGTTGTCGCTCACCGAGCAGGTCGCGCGTGCTTATCCGGCTCTGGAATCCGGCGCGGACACCTTCGAGAAGCGCGAGCTACTCACCCGCAGACGAAACACGGTGATTCCACTTCACCTGCAAATGGCACACACCCGGCAGTATCGCTTACCGCAACCGGAAGTGGCTCGCTACGTCCTGCCGTCTTACGCCTCACACGTCATTCTGGAGTACGTGCCCACGGAGGAACTGTCGAAGACCACGGTGAAGGTCTACCGGCTGGAACACTCCACGCTACAGGTGGAACAGTTCGTGAAGAATGCCGACCCGTGGAGCCCGAAGATGTATCTGCCGTTTTTCCTCGGTGAGTTTGATGCTCACGGGAACCTGGTGAACCCGCAGGAGCCGCTGTTGTACTGGCTCCTGCCCATCCTGGAGCGTCGGGTTGCTCCAGGCGACCGGAACAAGAAAGATTACATCGACTATCTGTCCGTCCATGCTCTGGAATGGTCGCCAGACGAAGTGCTGAAAGCCGACGAGAAGGCCGGGAAGGTGTTTAACTGGAGCCAGCTCAGATGAGTAAGGTCGATTCACCGGGCGGAGAAGGAATCACTGTTCCTCCAGCCGATGCGCGCTCGCTGTGGCGGCGATGGGTGGCCTTCTGGTTCCCCGCGGCCGACCCAACGACTCTCGGCTTCATCCGCATCACCACCGGGCTTTTGGTGCTCTACATCCACCTGGCTTACAGCGTGGACTTGCAGGCGTTTTTCGGCAAGCACGGCTGGTATTCGTCGAAGGCGATTGATCAGGAACGCAAAGAATACCCGTGGCAGGCGACTCAGTTTTGGGACTGGGACCCGCAGGAAGCGATCCCGGCGAAGGTGCCCGAATACCCGCACCGCCGAAAAGCCGTCATCGGTTTCATCCGGGATCTGCCCGCCGACAAGGCCCAGCGAGATTATTCGCTGCGGTTCCTCAATCGCGTCTCCGGGATGTATAACCCGCCAGACACGCCCGAAAATCCAGTCCTGGCGGTGCAGGCACTCAACTGGGTGCGTGAGATGGGCATCCTGGCGGAGCGACGAGAAGCGTTCCTGACCGTCCTTACCGGCGGCCAGTTGGAAACGCCACACTTAACCGAGATCTATACGTGGTCGACCCCCGACTACCTCCGCAACTTGCCCCAGGCGGAACGAAACGCAATCGCCGATGAGGTGCGTGCGTTCTGGACCGTGTTGCCAAAGCGAACCGAGACCGACCGCGAATATGTGCTCAATCACCTGATCGAGATGCCCCCGGCGTTCCGCAAGGCGTTCGTGAAGTTCCTCAACGACTTGCCCGCCGATCCGGTTGAACGAGCCAAGAAAATCGACTACCTGGAATACTGGAACAACGACCGCGAGAAGTCGGTCTGGACCGGGCACCAGATTTTCTCCGTCTGGTTCCATGTCACTGACCCAACGCAGATGGCGCTGATTCACGTCGCCATTCTGCTGCTCATCGTGCTGTACACGCTCGGTCTGTTCACCCGCGTCACCTCGGTGCTGGTGTGGCTGGCGGTCGTCAGCTACATCCACCGCACTCAGCAGGTGTTGTTCGGGATGGACACGATGATGAACATCCTGCTTTTCTACCTGATGATCGGGAATAGCGGTGCTGCGCTCTCCATCGACCGACTGATTGCCCGCTACCGAGCCGTGCGCGCCAGTCTGAAGCGCTGTGGAGCAATTGACGACGCCACGCGTCAGTTTTTGGCCGCTCCGCCTCCATCAAGGAGCGCGGGGTTCGCTTTACGATTGATTCAGGTTCACTTCTGCTTCATTTACGTGGCCGCGGGGCTTGCCAAACTGAAAGGGCCGGCGTGGTGGGGCGGGCAGGCGTTCTGGGACGTGGTGGTGAACCCCGAATTCACGCTGATGCAGTATGAGTGGTACGAGAAGCTCCTTCGCGCAACGGCGGAGATCAGACCGCTGTACTACATCCTGGCCGCGGGCGGAGTGTGGTTCACGCTGTTTGTCGAGATCGCCGGTCCGTTCTTGATGTGGACTCGCCTGCGCTGGCTGATGATGTTCCTCGCCTCCGCGATGCACGCGGCGATTGGCGTACTCATGGGGCTGAATCTCTTTGAACTCTTGATGATGATTATGATCCTGGCGTTCATGCCCGACCGCGTGATCCGCGACCGGCTCGCGGGCGCTCTTGGCCTCAAGCGCCTGACGTTCGCGTACAACTCCGAACACGCGACTCACGCGAAAGCGGCCGCGCTGGCTGTTGCTCTGGATGTGGACAATCAGGTGACGATCGCTCCAGATAAGACGGCGAGCGTGCCGGCTGTTTCCGGCGCGGACCTCAAGCCAACTTCCGGCGCGGAGGGTTTTGAAGTTGTTGCGAAGGAGTTGCGGCTGTTTTCGGCTCTCTCGACGGTGAGACAGATTCTGACCGTCGGGGCGTTCGGTGTGCTTGGTCTTGCAGCGATAGGGGGTTTGATGCTGTTACTCGGAAGCATTCTCTCCACGCCGCTGGCGCCAATCACATGGGTGCAAACCAACGTGGGGCTTCGAGGAATCGCTCTGTCGATCATCGGTTCAGCTCTGATTCTTCTGGTGATCCCCGCGATCCGCCGATTGTTCACGCAACTGCTTTTCCCGACACCACCAAACCCCAAGCCCGCTCCGCCAACCATGCCCAAACCCACCACGCCAACAGCGGCGAGTTGATGAGTAGGTGCCGCCTGCCGGGCGGCACTGTTGGTCATTTCGCATCACTCAAAGGAAATGTCCAAGCGCCCGCCCCGTTGGGCAACGCCGTGAAAGACTTTGCGGGAGAGTCCACGAAATCCAAGGGCGTTTGAAAGCGGTGCGCCTGAAGCCCGCAAATGTTGACCCCTCCCCCGCCACCCCCCTGCTTTTCTCCTCTTGGTGTTTTTCCCAGGATTTGAAGGGTTTGGTCACTTGGCGGTGCAAAGAGGTGGCCGTTATGGCCCCCAACTCCTTGAAAACATGGGCTTTGATAAGGGGAGAGGGTGGCCTTTATGATTTCTGCTGGCCTGGCAGTTCGGTTGTCAAAGATCGCTCCCAACCCATTCTCCACA
>JAKEEV010000672.1 GCA_022616395.1 Planctomycetia bacterium
CACGCCGAAGGAACGCGGAGTGCTTTCGCCTTACCACAAGGCAGCGCTCGCGGCTCTGAGTGTGCTCCCTGACAGTCGCGGCTCTGAAAGACACCCGCTCGGTTACCCTCGCGGTTCGCCGAGATTGCCGCTCGCTCCGCGAGCGGACCACACTTACTTACAGATCGAGCAACTTCCGCCATGCGTCGGCGGTTGGTGCGGTGTCCTTGCCGGTGATCTCGCGCAGAGCCGCGAGCGCTGCCTTGTGGTAAGGCGAAAGCACTCCGCGTTCCTTCGGCGTGAGCTTGTCGCGATAGATAGCGGCTTCATCGGTGGTCAGCGTTCGCTCGCGAACGAGGAAATCGAACCGCTGCATCTCCGGCCACGGGTGAGCCTCGCCAACCGGCAGCATGACGGAGAAATCTTGCCGCAAGTAGGTCACGTCGATGCGGACCATGAGTTCCGGCGTGGATGACTGATAGCCCTGCGATGGTGTTGGTAGTGACTGACCGAGGATTGGAACTTCCGCCGTGATCGCGTTGGATGTCATCGTATTGGGGTTGCCGGGCGGGTGACACATCATGCAGTTGCGGTGGTGATTCACCTTCACCATCTCGCGGACCACTGCGACTTTCTTCCCGTTCACTTCCTTCATCTTGGGCATGCGTGGATCGGTTTCGTCAAGCACCGCGACGAGTTCCGGGATCAGGTCTTTGCGTTCAAGTTTGGTGATGGCGTCGGCAGCGCGCTTCGCGACCGCGGGCCACGGATAGCGAAGTCCCTTCACCAGCACATCGGTGTAATCCTTCTCTCGGCGAACCTTCAGAGCCGTGATCGCGGCATCACGCACGTCGTCCTCGGTTGAGAAGATCGCCATGCGAGCCAGTGCCTTCGACGATTCAACGTGTGGAATGCCCGCGAGGTACTTGACCAGCCCCAGACGAATCTCTGCCGATTCGGGCGCGAGCATCTGCATCAGAGCCGCGATGCGGGCAAGCGTGACGTGCTCGGCGAGAACCTTGTCTGTGCGTCCGCGATTTGCGTCTTCTTGCTCGCAGGTCGTATTGAAACGCGACCAGAACCCTTGCATGGGTCCGCCGGGCTGCGGGCTTGTGCCCTGCTGAGAAAAGCCTGTGTTGACGTCGTTGACAATCACACGGCCAGCCAGCGCCTGACGCACGGTGTTGACCGCGATTGTGAACTGCTTGGTGCGTTCGCCGGACGTGCGGCAGTCATCTCCCATCACGAACGGAAGCCCAGAGAGGTCGGGGCGGTTTTCCAGAAGCGCGACCATGAACGCATCGGTCTTCTTCGCGTTCATGTGACTGATCTTGGCGAGTTGGTACGCGGCCTGTTCGACCAACTTTCCGTCGTTGGTAATTTTCTCCGGTCGAGCCTCGAACTCCGCTTCCGGCACCTTCCTCAGGTCGTCGGTAAGGACCGGCCCGGTGATCGGGACCATCTTCGGCGCAGTGGGGAGCAGGCTCTTCGTCGGCATGTTTGGGAGAATCTTTGGGATGTTGAATCGCTGCTGCGGAAACGGCGGTTGGCTGATCGGAACCGGCTGCGGGCCTGCCGCTGGCGGCAAGATCGGGTTCGCAGGGATCGGAACCGGCTGCGGGTTGGCCAGCGGAGGAGTGAGTGGGGCAGGCGCACTTCCCACTGGCGGGCCACTTGGCTGGGGCAGGGTTCCTCCTGGATCGGAACCCGGTAGAAGTGGCAAGGGCGGCGAGGAACCTGGCGGTTGAGCGATCACGATTCCCGACACCATTACGAACACCGCGACCGCGACCAACTTCGCGACGAACAGCGATCTCCGGCAACCAGCCATGACGCGCCCTCCTGGAGTGAACGCCTCAGCGCAGAAGCGCAAGGCGGGAATGATACTACCCCAAAGGGAACGGCAATCACAAGACAGGCTGCGGGTTGTTACAAGTCGTAGGAGCCGGAAGCGTCAGCGACGGTTATTGAATGCCCCGTCGCTGACGCTTCCGGCTCCGATTGAAACCAAGAACCGTCGCTGACGCTTCCGGCTCCGATTGAAACCAAGAACCGTCGCTGACGCTTCCGGCTCCGA
>JAKEEV010000673.1 GCA_022616395.1 Planctomycetia bacterium
TCCTTTCCGGTGTTCACATTGAACACGCGGACGACTCCAGAGGACTTCTGCTTGTTCTCCTGCTCGATTCCCGCCGTGATGAGAACTGGACCATCCGCCGGTGCGGGATTGGCGAAGGCGATTGCCCGCACCTCCGAGCGCTGGCCGCGAATCACCTTCCCACCCTGGGGATTGGTGGGGTTGAACAGGTAGACGAGTCCCATGTCGGTTCTCTGAGACTCATCGAGTTCAGTGGTGTTGGCCACGATGCCGTCTTCTGTCCCAGACCAGACCTCCCCGCGAATCGGCGACAGCCCGGCGGCAGCGATCCATTTCCCATCGGGAGAAACGGCCAGTGCATTCACGACGCCAGAGTTTCCGGGGCCAATGGGCACCCGGAACGAGCCGGCCGGGACGTATTTCCCTTTATCGAGTGTGTATCTGCGAACCTGCTTGTCGAAGCCCGCGACATAGAGTGTTGAAGCGTCTGGAGCGAATGCCAGCGCGGTGACTGGTGCGTGCGGACCCGGGTAGGCAAGGACGAGCTTTGGCGTGCGATTGGCGGGTGGAAGGGGATTAGGCTCCTGAGCTGGAGTCGGCCGGATCAGAACAAACGTGAGGAAGATGAATCCAAGAAGGGATATGCTGCGGATTCGCATGATGACGCACTTCCTTCGCCGACCGGTCGGCTGGCCGGAGAGGACCGAGGGAGCGAACACACAGCCCGATTGTAGCTGCGTTGTATGGGCGTCGGTAGTAGAGTACGTGTGGGAGTTTCGGGTGGATGCACGAAAGGAGTCAGGTTGGCTGGAGTGGCCACAACGCGCAAGATTCATGAAAGAATGCGTTGTTCGGGTGACATGTCCAGTGCCAGCGCAATAGCAGTAGAAACGCACCGTGAGAACCTCATGGCGAACGTGGGTGAACTGGAGCAGTTGTCGGACGCTGAGTCCGTTGACCTCAACAGCAGGGTCGCGCGCTTCCAGGCCGCCTGGAAGCCCGATGGGTCGGCCGCGGTGGAGTCGTTTCTTCCTCCCTCCGGCTCCAGGCACCGCTTCCACGTCCTGGTTCAACTCATCGAAACGGACATGCAACGGCGTGTGCAGGCCGGGTTGCCCATCCGTGTCGAAATGTATCTCGACCGGTTTCGCGAGGACTTCCCCACCGACACGGTTCCGGTGTCACTGATTGCCGCGGAGTACCAACTTCGTTCTCGTTTCGCGGACAAGCCCCCGCTCGACGAATACCGCTGGCGGTTCCAGCGGCAGTACGACTTGTTGCTGAAGCGCCTGGAGTTGGGCTTGCTCGCTCCATCGGGACTTGAGCCGGTCACTCAACCGACTGCGGGTTTTGCCAACGACTCGTCCCAAGTTCCCGGCGGGAAAACTTCCGATCCCGCCAACCAACCCACACGCGCAACCGGTGTGGTACCCGGCGCGGGGGGCGATGGGCGCGCGGGTGCCGTGATTCATCCGCCCGGTGCTCGCGTACTCTCGGGGGGTTTCTCGGCATCGGCTGGGCCGATTGATATTAATGTTGCCAATCTCGCTCGCCAGGCGGTGCCGTATGATGTGCTCCCGACCGACTCGCCGTACCGACTGGTGCGGAAGCTCGGAAGCGGAGCTTACGGCGAAGTTTTTGAGGCACTGGCTCCGGGTGATGTGAAGGTCGCGATCAAGCGAATCACGCGGCCGGTCGAACACTCGGCCAGTCAGAGCGAACTGGAGGCGCTTGAGGCGATCAAGGAACTCTCCCACCCATTCCTCCTGAAAACGCATGCGTACTGGGTATTCGACAATCGCCTGGTGATGGTCATGGACCTCGCCGATTGTAGCCTCACCGATCGGATCGTGCATTACAAGCACCTCGGCTTACCCGGTGTGCCGCCAGAGGAGCTGATTCCATTCTTCGAGCAAGCCGCCAAGGCGCTCGATTACCTTCACGAGAAGAATGTCTCTCACCGGGACGTGAAGCCCGAGAACTTGCTCGTGCTGGGCGGTTACGCCAAGGTCGCGGACTTCGGGCTGGCTCGCTGGCACGAACACACCATGACGGTGGTCAATCAGGAAGTCGGTACGCCGTCCTACATGGCTCCCGAGGTGTGGAAGCGGAAGGTGAGTTTGCACAGCGATCAGTACAGTTTCGCGGCAACGTATTTCATGGCCCGACTCGGTCGCAGACTCTTCGAGGCGCAATCGATTTTCGAGCAAGCCCACCAACATGTGAATGACACGCCCAACCTCGACCCGCTACCGGCCGCGGAGCAGAAAGTGTTGCTCCGGGCGCTGGCGAAGAACCCGGACGACCGGTATCCGAGTTGCGCGGAGTTCGTGGAGGCTCTTCGTGAGGCGGTTTTTCCTCCTCCGCCTCCGCTTCCTCTGGCAGAGCCTGTTACCCGACGAGGAGAGGGGATTCTTCGCATTCTTGCGATCGCGCTGGCCTGCGCGCTGGCGGTCGGCTTGGTGAACTGGGCGATGAACCGGGACGACCCACCGCCACCCAAAGAAGAGAAGGTGAAGAAGAACGGCGAGCAACCACCCGAAAAGAAATTCTGGTGCCCGCCTGGCTGGCTACCAGTCAACAAGAACGAGATCGAACGTGGGTCCGTCTCCTCGGATCGGGAGTATTACCGCAAGTTAACGCGAGAGGTTGACGGGGAGAAGTTGGTCGCGATTCTGGTCCCACAGACACGCCCCACTGACCCGCCGCCGTTCTACATGCTCCAGAACAAGATCACGAATCGAGTATTTCAACACGTTTGGGATACGGACATCAAGGACCAGCCAGATAAAGAGCGCTTTCCGGGCAAGTGGCGAACCAAGGTGGACTATCTCCTGGACAAGAAACAGACGGCCAAGGATTATCCTGACAATCCCGTTCTGGGTGTGACAGTTCCCGAGGCGATGATTGTGGCTGAGAAACTCGGTGGATTGATCCCGACTCACCGCCAGTGGAAGAAGGCAACGGGGGCAATGGGCGATGGTAATGGGGAAGGCCCTGCTGGTCCGCCGCTCCCAGAGTTCTCAGGATTGGAAGGCCAAAAGCTGTATGACGCCCAGCGGAAGGAACTCGAACGCCGGAACCTGGCGCTGGGACTGCTCGGCGGTCCGTGGCCGGTCAGTAAGTTGACCACTGACAAGAGCTATCTTGGGATTTACCAACTCATTTCCAACGGCCGCGAGTGGATTGACAACGAAGAGGGTGGGAAGCGTCGAGACCTTGCCACCAATGCAGCCGGTGCCACTCCGGGTTACTATGTCGGGAAGGGACCAGGGGCACGGACTGTCCTCATGTGGAAAGACATTACGCTCGAACCCGAGCAGACGACCCAGTGGACTGAGTGGGAGGTGTTGGCCGGGTTCCGCATTGTCCTGGAACCGTAGTGATCTCAGTCGCCTGTTCCCGACGATGAAACACTCGCGCTTGTGACAGGCTTGCAACTCAGTTCAGCGATTCTCCCGACGCGAACCACTACCAATTCCTCCGCGTCTTCGTAGATGAAACAACTCTCCTCCGCGCGCACGAGTTCGGGAAGCTCGCGTGAAAGGACTTGCGCGGAGGAGTGTATAGCGGTGTAACGCTGCCATGTCTTTCGATGACAACTCAGTTCGCAGGTCGTGAAGTTCGTGGGTAAGGTGTTTCGGTCGCCCAGCACAATCGAGGAGTTGACATGAAGCGAATGATCGCGTCCGTGACGCTGGCGGTGTGCGCGTCCATCGCGTTTTCGGCCGACAAGCCGCTCGCGTGGCCGCAGTTCCGCGGGCCGGGCGGGTCGGGAGTCGCGGACGATCAGAAGCCGCCCATCGAGTTCGGTCCCGAGAAAAATCTCAAGTGGAAGGTCGCGGTTCCAAGCGGGCTTTCTTCGCCAGTCGTCGCGGGGGACAAGATCGTCATCACCGCGTTCGAGGACGGCAAGCTCTACACGATCGCTTACAACCGCGCCGATGGGAAGCAAGCATGGAAGAAGGAAGCGCCAGCAAAGCAGATCGAGGCGTACATGAAGACCGAAGGCAGCCCGGCGGCCTCCACGGTCACGACGGACGGCGAGCGGATCGTTTCGTACTTCGGCTCGTGCGGACTGTTTTGCTATGACCTGTCCGGGAAGGAACTCTGGAAATACGAGATGCCAACGGCAAAGATCGCCGGGAACTTCGGCAGTGGCACTTCGCCGATCCTGGCGGATGGACTCGTGGTTCTCGTTCGCGACGAGACGAAGGACTCGAAGATCATCGCGATTGACGCCACCAACGGAACGCGGAAGTGGGAAAAGAAGCGAAGATCGCTCGTGTCGTACTCCACTCCGACTGTCTTGGACACCCCCGGAGGCAAGCAACTCGTCGCGGCCGGTCACGGTCAGTTAATCGGCTATGATTTGAAAACCGGCGATGAGAAATGGGCTGTCTCCGGGATGCCATCGGGCCCTTGCTCATCTCCGGTCGTGAGCGAGGGAGTGGTGTTCTTCGCGGGCTGGTCGCCCGGTGGACCGGACGACAAGGAGTTCCAGTTACCGCCGTTCGACGCGATCCTCAAGATGGGGGACACCAACAAGGACGGCGCTCTTTCAAAGGAGGAATCCGAGAAGACCTTCGTGAAGGATTTCTTCGAGGCCGTGGACGCGAACATGGACGGGAAGGTTACCAAAGACGAGTGGAGCGCGCTGCTCAAGTTCATGTCCGAGGGGAAGAACAGCGCGTTCGCGGTGAAGGCCAGCGGAACTGGAGACGTGACGAAGTCCCATGTGCTCTGGCAGAAGACGAAGGGCATGCCCTACGTCGCCACGGCCATTGCCTACCGCGGGCAACTCATCATGGTGAAGGACGGCGGACTGGTCACCGCTTACGACATCAAGACAGGCAAGGAGATTTACGTTCAAGAACGCGCGATCGCGGCTGGCCGGTATTATGCTTCACCGGTCGCCGCGAACGGTCACATCTACTTCACCTCGCTTGACGATGGCACCGTGACGGTTCTCAAGGCCGGAGCGAGCGAACCGGAAGTGGTCGCCAAGAACCCGAAACTCGGCGAACGGGTCTCGGCAACTCCAGCCATCGCGGACGACACGATCTACATCCGCGGACACAAGCACCTCTACGCGTTCTCCGCGAAGAAGTAAGTAGGACAGGCATCTTGCCTGTCGGTCTTCGTAGGACAGGCTTCCGGTCTGTTTGTCTTCACAAGACAGGCAAGATGCCTGTCCTGCGAGAAGAGACAGGCTGGAAGCCTGTCCTACTTTCGTTGTCTCTGTGTGGTACACTGGTCGCGGACCCAACTCAGAAAGTTCGCCCAATGCGCTTTTCCCCCTCGCGGTATCGCGGGGCTGTTGGTGGATTCGTGACAGACAGCGGCGTTGATCCAGATAAACCGGACCTTGCGACTTCGGTCAGCTTGCTGAACCGGGCCAAGGTATTTGAGCCGGCCGCGTGGGCGCGCCTCGTGGATCTCTACGGACCGTTAGTCTACCGCTGGTGCATGCGCGCTGGACTCCAGCCCGCGGATGCGGCCGATGTCGGGCAGGAAGTCTTCTCGGCGGTCGCCCGCGCAATTGCCAAGTTCCGTCGCGAGCGACCAGGAGACTCGTTCCGCGGCTGGCTCTATACAATCACGCGAAACAAACTCCGGGACTGGGCGAATTCTCCCCATCCGGTTCCCGTCGGAGGAAGCGGAGCACTCCACCACGTTGAGCAACTCCGCGCGGACGCCGATGAACCGAACTCAGTGTCGGATGACGAACGCGGGTATCTGATTCGACGCGCGGTTGAACTGGTGCGCGGAGATTTCGAGCCGAACACCTGGTCGGCGTTCTGGCGATCCGCGGTGGATGGCCAGCCGGCCGACGAGGTGGCCGCAGAGTTGGGAATCACTCGCAACGCCGTCTATTTAGCCAAGGCGCGTGTCCGCAAACGGCTGCTTGACGAGTTCGCCGAGCTGGTCGAGTTTGAGAACAGCTCTGCCATTCCTCCAAGAGTTCAGGCGGATGCCGCCGAGAGGTAGCCGATGGCCGTCCAACCCGAAGTGGATCAGCAAGCGTGTCCAAGCCAGGCTCAGTTGGCTGCCTTCCTTTGCGATGAGTTGCCCCCGGACTCCATGGACGAGATTGGCGCTCACCTGTCGGTCTGCACGAAGTGCGATCTTGCTCTTCGTCAGATGGACGAGGCGACTGATGTCGGCTTCCGCGACGTGCGCAAACAACTTCAGGGGTGTGAGGCCGATGCAGAGCTTGCACCAACCGACCCCGCTTACCGAAGAATGATTGCCGCAGCGATTCGGGCACTCGGGCCAGGCGCTCAACAACCACCGACTCCACAACCTGATGTCCCTCCTCCGCCGCAACTGGGACCGTATCGCATCGGAGAGCGACTCGGGCGCGGAGCGATGGGAGCCGTTTATCGGGCCGAACACATTCGCTTGAAAAAGCAAGTCGCGGTGAAAATCCTCTCGACGAGTCAGTTCCGCGATCTTCGGGCGGTTGCACGCTTCCAACTGGAAATGGAAGTGGTCGGCCGACTCGACCATCCGAACATTATCCGTGCCACCGACGCGGGCGAAACGGATGGGGTTCACTATCTGGTGATGGAACTCATCGACGGAATCACGCTCGCCCAGTTACTGTTGCGCTGCGGACCGCTTCCGGTTCCCGAAGCCTGCGAACTGATTCGCCAGGCCGCGACCGGTCTTCAACACGCGCACGAACACGGACTGGTTCACCGAGACATCAAACCATCCAACCTGATGCTCTCCGGGCGCGGAGAAGTGAAACTCCTCGACCTCGGACTGGCCCTGCTCCACGGCGGGCTTTCCAGCGAGTTGACGGGAACCGGCGAGGTGATGGGCACTCCCGACTACATGGCACCGGAACAGTGGGTGGAGAGCCACGCGGTGGACATTCGAGCCGATATTTACAGTCTGGGATGCACGCTCTACGCACTCTTGACCGGCGATCCGCCGTTCTGTGGTTCGGGGAGAAAGTCATATCACCGGTTGATGGCCGCCCATCAGGGATCGCCCGTCCCTCCGATGACGAATCACCGAAGCGATGTTCCGCCCGCGCTGGTGCAGTTCCTCGACCGGATGCTGGCCAAGAACCCCGACGACCGGCCGGCAACGCCCGGCGAAGTCGGCTTTGAGTTGGAGCAATTGGCACGCGGGGCGAACCTCATTGAACTCTCCCCCACCGTGTTGCGAGCCGCGAACCCGGTTGCGGTTGCTTCACCAGGGCAAGCTCCAACGGAAAAGCCAACTCAGACGCCCGCCCCGAATACTTTGCGACCAGCTCCCGGATTACGGAAGCGACTCTTGGTTGTCAGCGCGCTTGTCGTTGCTGTCGCGCTCGGAGTTGTGGGCTACGCGGTCTTCGCGAATCGAGGTGTAACACCGCCAGTGAATCCCGAACCCGCGCCCGATCCCAAAGGCTGGCAGCGGTTACTGGTCAACGAACCCAAGAAGAGGCTGTGGCTGATCACGGAAGAATCGCAGTTCGTTCATGATCCGAAAGCCGAGAACCTGTTCATCCACTCTCGGCGTCCGGCACTCATTCGATTGGGTGAGACGAACGCGACGGGGTACAAGCTCGAAGTGGGATTACAGCAAATCCGGTGGCAAGGTGGAATCGGTGTCTATTTCGGGGGACGGGTTGAGGGGACCACCTTTGTGTATCAACTCATTCACCTTCGCCACATCACAGCAGGCAAGGGCCGCGAGTTTGGCCTGACGCGCGCTCGTGGGGATCTGAAAGCTGGTGTGAAGCCAGAACCCTCACTGACCGGGTTTGCCACTTCCTACCTTCCGCCAATGGAGAATGTCGAACAACTCCTGGAGTTGGAAATCAAGCCGCAGGGCCTGGCGGTTGTCCGCTGGAATGGCATTGTGTGTCAGGAACTCGTGAACGACGCGGCGAGCGATGCCGCGAGCCGGCTGTTCCCGGAAGCACGTTACTTTGTGGGGGAGTACGGGATCTGTTGTCTCGGAAGTACCGTGACGGTCTCGACGGCCCGCTACATGACCACCGAGTGAAAGGGAGGAAGTTGTGGAGATTCAGTGTCCGACGGGCGGAATGCA
>JAKEEV010000674.1 GCA_022616395.1 Planctomycetia bacterium
AACTCCTCTGGAACCACTCACCGCGACCGCGGGCACGCACACACAAGCCGGCGAGCCGATCACCGCGTCCCAACCGCGCGCGGAAGCCGGCACCGAGACGCCCCCTGCGCCTCCGGGATACGTGATCGTGCGCAAACTCGGTAGCGGAGGAATGGGCCTTGTCTACGAGGGCCGGCAAATTCAACTGAACCGCCCGGTGGCTCTGAAGGTGCTTCACAGTGGCCGAACCGACGCGAAGGACATCGTCCGCTTCCTTGCGGAGGCCGAAGCGATTGCCGCGGTGAAGCACCCACATGTCGTGCAGGTGTACGACATCGGGCAAGATTCTGATCGGCCGTTCATGGCTCTCGAACTACTCACCGGAGGCACGCTTGCGGATCGCCTGAAGGACGGTCCGCTTGATCCTCGCGACTCGGCGAGTCTTGTCGCCAAACTTGCCGACGCCGTCCGAGCCGCCCACGACCTCGGTATCGTTCACCGCGACCTCAAGCCGTCGAACATCCTGTTCGAGAACGCGGAGCGCGGAACGCGGAACGCGGAACCGAAATCCGAAGACTCACCGGGCGAAGTGTCTTCTCACTCCGCGTTCCGCGTTCCGCGTTCCGCGCTCGTTCCTAAAGTAACGGACTTCGGTCTTGCCAAGCGCTCCGGCGGGGTGGAGCTGACGCGAACGCAAGCCGTAATGGGTACGCCGGCGTATATGGCACCGGAACAGGCTCGCGGGGATAACCGGTTCGTTGGCCCGTCGGCGGACATCTGGGCGCTGGGCGTGATTCTGTACGAATGCCTCACTGGGAAGCGGCCCTTCGACGCGGACGACACGCTGGCGGTTTTGCGAAAGGTGACTGACGAATCGCCGGCTTCCCCGCGCGCTCACGTTCCCGGTTTACCACGCGATCTCGAACTCATCGCACTGAAGTGTCTGGAGAAGCAACCAGCGGATCGCTATCCATCCGCCGCGGCTCTCGGCGATGACCTGACTCGCTTCCTTGAGGGCAAACCTGTCAGCGTGAGGCCCGCGGGAGTGGGCGAGCGGTTCGTGAAGTGGTGTCGGCGCAATCCGGTGGTCGCGTGCTTCTCGGCTGCACTTGTGTTCGTCGCACTTCTTGGCTTCGCCGGAGTGACGTGGGGGTTTCTCAAGGCAGAATCACGCGGGAAGGATTTGGTGAAAGCCAACGACAACCTGAACACCACGCTCGACGACCTGACAAAGTCTCGCAACGACCTGGCGAAGGCGAACAAGGGACTGATCGAGTCGGCTGATGCCCTCGGCAAATCGCAGGCGCAAACAAAGCAGCAAGCAGAGGATGCCGAGGCACGCGGGTATCTCAGCGATGTTGCTCTGGCTCATCAGTTGTGGAAGGCCAACGACCTCGCGGGCATGCGCGGGGCACTGGCTCGCTGCCCGGAGAAACGCAGGAAGTGGGAATGGCACTACCTCAACGGGATCTCGCGGCCGGAGCGCGTCTTCCATATCACGGACTCGCCTCCGGTGGCGGTTGCGTACAGCCCCAACGGCAAACTTCTGGCTTACTTCACTATTTCCGGCACGCTTTACGTGCGTGACATCGAGGCGGAGAGAGATCGCCACCTCATCCTCGGCGACGCCAACCAATTGACCCGGCTCGGCTCTCTCGCGTTCTCTCCAAGCGGCGCTGAACTGGCTTACATTCTGAATGGTCGCGTACGCGTGGTCGATCTGGCAACCGGCAAGTGGCGCGAACTGAAAGACCCGAAGCAACCCGATGGCAATCCCGGCAACCGTAACAACTCTCCCGCGGTTGCCGTTTGCTACACCCCCGAAGGTCAACTGTTAGCCGCGGTTGTGATGCCCTCGAGTGTCGGAGATAAGCCCCGCATGCGGTCATTCGCGATTCGCGACGCGGGCACGAGCAAGGAGATCAGCGCACTTCCTGGCTTCGAGGAACCGGAGGGCGTGTTCGCGGAGATTGCTTCCGCCGCGTTCAGCCCAGATGGCAAGCTCTTCGCGGCCTCTGCGGTCGATAGCGGCGTTCGCATTGGGACGTCGGACAAACCGCTGAAGGAACTTCCCGCCTACACCCCACGAGTGTTTGTTTGGGAGGTGAAGTCGGGGAAATTGATGGGTCAGACCGTTGCGGGAAGTTCCTTGCTCGGCAGCATCGCATTTGACCCGGAGAGTCGGGTTGTTGGATTCGGTCGCCGGAGCGAGGTGGGCGAACTCACTCCGAATCCGACCACTTCCTCCCGATTGACGCCGGCACACACCGGGGACGTTCCGGCGATCGCGTTTGACCGCAACGGACTGATCTGGTCCGGTGGCGAAGACAAGATGATCCTGGCACACGACCGGAAGA
Organism: Planctomycetia bacterium; assembly: GCA_022616395.1. Lineage (GTDB taxonomy): Bacteria > Planctomycetota > Planctomycetia > Gemmatales > Gemmataceae > Gemmata. The sequence continues at coordinate 2,337 of JAKEEV010000674.1, forward strand.
CCGGAACCGAACGGTTCGCTCTTCGCGGGTGCTCACGCGGCGTCTTGCGGCTGGCCGTTTCTCCTGACGGCAAGGAAGTCGTGGCGGGCGTGGGTGATGTATTCGGCACTGGCGGCGCGGTCTATCGGTTCGATGTCGCCGCTCTGAGTGCGGACTCGTGGCTCAGTTCAGCTAAACGCGACCGCATCAACCTCATCGCCGCGCTTGCGCCCGATGGAGCGCGGTTCGCCGCTCTGGAATTTTCCCCCTTCGACGGTCGGCCAGAAACGATCCGGTTCGTCATGCGAGACCTCGCGGACAGCAAGGAGCGAGTCGTAACTCCGGCAGCACGTTGGATTCGTGGTGCCTTCGCACCAGACGGGCGGCTGTTCCTGGCCCACCACAGAGACGTTCGCGTGATCGAATCGGACGGGAAGCCGAGCCACACAATCGAACTGCCCTCCGACCCGATGTGGGGCGGGAATTTCCCGCCGATC
>JAKEEV010000675.1 GCA_022616395.1 Planctomycetia bacterium
AACAGCGCCCAGCGGCGCACTCGGCGCAGAAGCGGACGATATCGCGGTTCAGGTGAGGCACTCACGTTGTTGCCTCAACGCGGAAGCCTTGCACTGCCTCAATCAACTGCGCAACCACCACCCACGCGCCATCGGGTTTGTCGCGATCAACCAGTATGAATGGCACACTTGCCAACCGCGATGCTTCTCCTTCCTCATCGTCCGTGTCACCGATGCTCGCGATGACTTGATATTCGCGTGCGAGCCGAGCGTGAACCTCCGTCTTGTGGCGCTTCGTGCCTTGCCATTTTGGGCAGTAGTGAACATTGCGATAACCGGGCAGCCGGTATTCCATGATGAACTCGTCGGTTCCCTTCTGGCTCACTTCCGTTCGAGCCGTGACGAAGTGAACTTCCACCTTCTGCCGGTCGATGCGCACAAGCACTTCAATCGCGGCCCGAAGTGGGCACGCGAAGCCGGTGCAAACGGTGTCGTCCAGATCGACGATGAGAGCCAGCCGCTTCGCGGGCACATCATCGCCAAAGAGCTGTCGGGCTAGATCGGACATGGGATGGTCGGGTTGAGGCGAACCCCGCCCGCAAGCGCGGGTGACCGAGCACACGTCACCCGCCGCCCTTGCGGGCGGGGTTCGCCGTTAGGCCGCGGGGATGCATTCGAGGCCGAAGGTTTCGGCGACAGCGGTGTTGGTCACCTTGCCAGCCTTGATATTGACGCCCGCGAGAAGCGCCGGGTTCTCGCGAATCGCCCGGTCTGGTCCCTTGTTTGCCAGTTGGAGAGCGTAAGGAAGCGTGACGTTTGTCAGCGCGTAGGTACTGGTGCGGCCGACCGCGCCGGGCATGTTCGTGACACAATAGTGAACGATTTCGTCCACGATGTAAGTGGGTTTGGCGTGCGTGGTCGGGTGGCTTGTCTCGAAGCAACCGCCCTGGTCAACGGCGACATCGATCACGACCGCGCGCGGTTGCATTTTCTTCAAGTCTTCGCGGCGAACCAGATGCGGAGCCTTCGCGCCGGGAATCAGCACGGCCCCAACAACCAGATCGGCCCATTGAAGCGTGTCGAGAATGTTTAGCCGGTTGCTGAAGAGCGTGGTGACGTTTCGAGGCATCACATCATCGAGGTAACGGAGCCGGTCGAGGTTCACATCGAGAATGAAGACATTCGCGCCCAATCCGGCAGCGACACGAGCCGCGTTTGCGCCGACGACCCCTCCTCCGAGCACGACCACCGTCGCCGGGGCAACACCCGGCACGCCCGCGAGCAGAATCCCGCGGCCATCGAACGGCCGCTCCAGATACTTCGCGCCTTCCTGAATACTCATGCGCCCGGCGACTTCGCTCATCGGCGTGAGTAGGGGCAGCGTGCCCTTCGTGTCCCTGATGGTTTCGTAAGCAATCGCGGTGATGCCGGACTTGATGACGGCTTTGGTGAGGGGTTCATCGGCCGCGAAGTGGAAGTAAGTGAACACGGTTTGCCCGGAGCGCATGTGAGGCCACTCGTCGGGCATTGGCTCTTTCACTTTCACGATGAGTTCAGCGCGCTTCCACACTTCCGCTTCAGTGCCGACGATTTCCGCTCCGTTGGTCGTGTACATTTCGTCGGTAATGCCGCTGCCGGAGCCAGCGCCGGACTGAATGAGGACCTTGTGCCCGGCTCGGGTCAGTTCCTCCACGCCCGCCGGCACCATCGCGACTCGATATTCATCCGCCTTCACTTCCTTCGGAACGCCGACGATCATGGTTTGCCTCACAAAATGTAGGTGCCGCTTGCCGAGCAGCACAGAAAGAGTGCCGCTCGGCAAGCGGCACCTACTTGACGCCAACATTCGCAACAGTCACTTGTATTGGGGCATTGTGGGATTCCATCGAAAGTGAATCAAGATGGACGAAACTCATCTGAAATGACATGCCGGTCGCGTCGTCAGGTTCGTATGATTGGTTAGCCCAATCACATGTCTCGCCGTCCTGGCAGGTGTCTTATGCCTCCGCGAATCGCCACCGCGGGCATTCTCGCGTTCTGGCTTTTGACGACCGCGTTTGTCGCGTATCGCGATCTGTGGCCGCGACTGTTCTCCTCCGGCCCGCCACCGGTCGCGATTGATCTGGCCGATGAAGCCAAGCAGAACATCCCCGCGAAGTGGACGCTGTATCGCAATGGCCAAAAAGTCGGCAAGCTCACCACGCAGATGAAATACCACGACTCCAACGATACCTTCCAGTTCACTTACCGCTACAGCCAGCTTCGGCTCGAACAGGGATCGGTGACACTCGTGGTGCCCGACGGGGTATCCGAAGTGTGGATCACTCGCTCCGGCAACTTGAAGGAACAGACCATCAGCGGCAAGGTGGAAGTGGAAGCACAGAACCAGAAGATCGCTGAAGGAACAATCGAGGTGCGGGGAACAGTCACCAACGGCATTCTG
>JAKEEV010000676.1 GCA_022616395.1 Planctomycetia bacterium
GAGTAATCGCAGGAGACTGTTCTGAAGCACATCACCGGTGTCGGCTTGCCCGCGAACGTTGGGAAACCCGCGAGTCATGCGTCGGGCGAGTTTTTCCAGTCGCGTACTTGTCGCGCGCAAGAGTTCGTCAGCCGCAGCGCGATCGCCAGCCTGCCAGCGGTCGAGATACTGCTGGAGCTGGATAGAGTTAAACGGAGTTTCAGGCATGATGGGCGCGACTCAGAAGGTTGAGGCGAGTGTTCCAATCCTACCCCGTTCGCGGGATGGTGCCAAGTGAATGATGCGTGATGTTCGTGTCTCTTTACGCTGTGGTTCTGGCGCAGGTATCACTTTGCGATCTTCGCGGCTTCCAGCAGGTGTTTGTGGAACTCGCGAGCGCTGAACAGCGACCGCCCCACGCCCCACGCCTTGTCATTCACCACCGGATCGATGTCCACGAAGATGAAATCCTCGCGCAGGCGCCGGCTGCGAACGAGCATCTCTCCGTACGGATCGATGACGTAGCTATCACCGTAGCCCACGCCCTCGTAGCTCAGGCCGGAGTCCTTCCCGATGATGACGTTGTTTCCGCGAACGAACCAGACGTCATTCTCCACCGCGCGAGCGATGTGATCGGATCGAACGTGCTGGAAGTGACCGATCAAGCCTTTCGCATTGATGTAGTTGAAGTGTGGGGCGAAGATGATCCGCGCGCCCTTGAGCGCGAGAATGCGAGTTGGTTCGATGTAGCCACCGTCGGAGCAGATAATCACGCCGAACTTCACCCCCGCGCGCTCGAACACTGGAAACTCGCGGCCTTGCTTGTGGAACTTCTGGTACGCGGAACACTTGCTGTACGTGCCCAGAATGTGCCCCTTCTGCACGATGACCGCGGTGTTGTAGAGATCCTTTCCGCGCGTTTCGTTGAACCCAACGATGTAAGTTGCTTCAAACTTGCTCGTCTTGTCGAGCAACTTCATCATCTGAGGAGCATCGACCGCGAACGCGGACTTCCGCGCCACTTCCTCCTTGTCCGGATAGCCCGTGAGGAAGCATTCGGGGAAACTGACAACCTCCACGCGATCCTTATCCGCGCGCTCCAGACCCTTCACGACCTTGTCGAGATTCGCGTCGAAGTCTCCGGTGATCGATTCAAGCTGACAGTGCCCGATTCGCATGGGGTTTCTCCTTCACAATTGGAGCGCTCGTCTCTGCGCGTTATCCTCATGCCCATCTGGAACCAAGTCAATCACCATCCGAGAGGACACGTCATGAAGAAGCGAGCGCTTGCGTTAATCGGGACGTGTGTCACGCTCATCCTGGCGCTGGTCTGGTCGCGCAGTGAGAATGTCGCGGTCCAACCGGTCGCGGTGAAGCTCCCCAAAGCCCTCGGAGCAATTCACCCACGGCTTTCGCCTGATGGGAACACGCTCGCGTTCTCGTATCAGGGCGAGATCTGGACTGCTCCGCGAACAGGCGGCACCATGACTTCACTAACCCCAAGCGAAGGCGCTGACGCTGAACCGACGTGGGCGCCCGACGGCAAGCGGATCGCATTCCTGCGCGGGGGAACTGTGAAAGTGGTTCAGTTTCCAGACGGGAAAGAAGTCGCTCTGCCGAAAGCGATTCAGACCGGTGGCCCTTACGCAGTGAACAAGCTCGAATTCTCCGCCGACGGGAAGAAGTTGCTCGGCGCGTTCCGTTTTGGCGGAAAGGGAAACAGTCTCGCGTGGGTCGATCTCGAAACCGGTGATGTGCAGGAACTCACGCCGCTGCCTCCGGTGTCGTACAACTTCCGCTTCGCTCTCTCGCAAGACAGCAAGTGGATTGTCTACACCGCGATGCCCGATCAGCCGCTTCAGCAATCGGGCAGCGAAGGAAGCCACACCGACTTGATGAAGCGCGCGGCAGATGGCAAGGACAAACCGGAGAAGTTGTGTCGGCTTCCTGGTCGTGTTCACGATCTGTGCTGGACGGATGATGGTCGGTCGCTTGTGCTCTCTGCGGAGTTGGGAGGCGCGCACGATGATCTCTGGAAGTTACCGCTCGATGGTGATTCCCTTCGCGGACTGGTGAAGCTCACGAGCGGGCAAGCGGACGAGGACAGGCCTTCTGTTTCGCGCGATGGTCGATGGCTCGTCTACACCGATAACCGGGCCGGATCGACTGCGCTAATCGCGCGCGAAATGACGAGCGGAGAAGAGAACGCGATCCGCTTCGACAAGATGGATTACCGCCGACCGACCGGCACGCTGCGGTTGAAGGTGACGGACGCCGACGGGAAGCCCGTTGTCGCGCGCATCTCGTTGAAGCAAGACAAAGGCCGTTTTCACGCGCCACCGGGTGCGCTTCACCGTTCGCTGCGCGGTCGCGGGCACTTCTATTGCGACCAGGGTGCCGAGTTCACACTCCCAGCAGGCACTTACACTCTCGCCGGTTTCCGCGGACCGGAGTACAAGGTCGCTTCACAACAAATCACGATTGAAGCGGGACAAGTTCGAGAAGTGACCGTCGAGATGAACCGCTGGGTTCACCTGGCGAAGGATAGCTGGTATTCGGGCGAGCTGCACATTCACGCGAACTACGGCTACGGCCAGTGGTTCAACACGCCCGAAACGATGCGGCAACAGTGCGTCGGCGAAGACTTGAACGTGTGCAACTTCATGGTCGCCAACTCGGATGCCGATGTTGTGTATGACCGGCCATTCTTCCGAGGCGGTCCCGATCCGCTTTCGACACCGGAGTACATCCTGTACTGGAACCAGGAGTTTCGCAGCACAATCTGGGGCCACATGACGCTTGTGAACTTGACGCAAGTGGTCGAACCGGTGTTCACCGGCTTCAAGGACACAACCAACCCGTGGGATACGCCATCAAACGCCGACATCGCGGACCGCACGCACTGGCAGAAGGGCGTGGTGAATTACACGCACGTTTCGCAAGCCGCGGACTGGTCGAAGACACCTTACGCGGCGAAATCAATTCCCGTTGATGTGGCCCTCGGCAAGATCGACACGCTCGACATCAACAACTCGTGGGCCGGTTCGGTGCCTCTGTGGTATCGCTTACTCAATTGCGGCTTCCGACTTCCAGCAACCGCGGGCACCGATGTGTTCCTCAACCGCATCGGGAGTAACTTGCCCGGCGGTGATCGCGTGTATGTTCACACCGGCAAGCAGTTGAGTTATTCCGACTGGATTGACGGACTGAAAGCGGGCAAGTCGTTCGTCACGAACGGCCCAATGCTCACCTTCACCGTCAACGGAAGCGAACCTGGCAGCGTGCTGAAACTCGGCGAGAAGCCGAAGGTGAAAGTCAAGGCGACTGCGAAGTCGCAATTCCCACTGACGAAGGCGGAGTTGGTTCACAACGGCAAGGTGATCGCCTCCGCGACGCTTGCCGCCGACAAACTGAGCGCGACACTCGATCAGGAAGTGGCTCTGGATCGCGGAGGATGGCTCGCCTTCCGCGCTGATGGTCCCGGCACGCCCGACACAGCGCTTTCCACGCAGAACGCGCACACCAACCCCATCTACATCGAAGCCGCGGGGATGGGCTATCGTTCCCCGGATGAAGCACGCGCGTTTATCAAGTGGATCGAGCAGTTCGAGCTGGTGCTTCGGACTCGTGATCGCTTCCCGACTCCGAAGCATCGCGAGCAAGCGCTGGAGCAACTCGACGCCGCCCGCACGGTGTATTTGAAGATCATTCAGGACGCGAAGTAGCAAAGCTGTCACACTCAATAGTGACAGTAATCCGAGGTGGTGGTAGGTTTGGTTTTCAGCCTGAAGGGCTGTGACAACGTAGCCTGGGGCAAC
>JAKEEV010000677.1 GCA_022616395.1 Planctomycetia bacterium
GCGACCGCGACCCAGAAGTATCAGAAGAAGAAAACCAAACCGTGACGCGAGTCATTCACTCTTTCAGGAGCCAGTCGTGATGATTCCTTCCCGCTGGGCAGTTCTCCTCGCCATTGCCGCGCTGTTCGTGGCTTCCGCCCACATACCGGCGGACGAACCGAAGCCCGCTCCCTACCCACCACTGCCGACGGCTGTCTCCAGTTTGGGCGCGGTCGAGTGCGATGGCTATCTGTACGTCTACGGCGGACACGCGGGGAAGACGCACACCTATTCCACAAAGGATGTGCTCGGCACATTCCACCGCTTGAAGCTCGATGGCGGTACGAAGTGGGAAGAACTTCCCGGCGGACCGATCGCGCAGGGACTGAACCTCGCGTCTCACAAGGGGAAGGTCTATCGCGTTGGAGGAATGCAGCCGAAGAACGCGCCCGGAGAAGCGGCCGACAATCACTCGCTGGCGGAGTGCGCCCGCTTCGACCCGAAAGTTGGCAAGTGGGAAACGCTCCCCTCGCTGCCCGCCGGGCGGTCTTCGCATGATGTGGTCGTTGCGGGAGACAAGCTCATTGTCGTCGGCGGATGGCAGATGAAGGGCAAAGGCGCGGATTCCGTGTGGCATGACACCGCGCTGACACTCGATCTCTCGGCCGCGAAGCCGGAGTGGAAGTCGATCCCGCAGCCATTCAAGCGCCGAGCGCTGACCGCGACGGCCATCGGGAACAAGGTGTATGTCCTCGGCGGGCTTGGTGCCGATGGCGGAGACAAGCGCATGGACATTCTCGACGTGACCACCGGCAAGTGGAGCGAAGGGCCAGCGATTCCCGGAGGCGAGCGAGTCGCGTTCTCGCCCGCGTGCTGTACCGTGAACGGCCGGCTCGTTGTGAACACCTCCGAAGGGCCGATCTATCGGCTGAACACCGCGGGCGACGGCTGGGAGAAGGTCGCCGAGGTAACCAAGAAGCGCATTGTCGCTCGTCTCGTTCCACTGGGCAAAGATCGCGTCGTTCTGATCGGCGGTGCTGGTGGTGGCGCGAACGTGGACGCGCTGGAAGTGATTCGACTCGCGGAGAAAGGTGAACCGGTCAAGGGCCAGCGGTGAAATACTCGACCCACCAGATATTCACCGACCACACACAGTTCATTCACGCGGCTTCGGTAACAATCCCGCCATCGGGTTCACACCAGGAGATCAACATGCCCTGCTTGCCTGCCCGTTTCCGTCGTGCCTTCACGCTGATCGAGCTTCTTGTTGTCATCGCGATCATTGCGATCCTGATCGGTCTACTTCTCCCCGCAGTCCAAAAGGTTCGCGAAGCCGCTGCACGCATCAAGTGCGCGAACAACCTCAAACAACTTGGTTTGGCACTTCACAATCACGAGGTGACGCTGAGCACCTATCCCTCGCTGGGCGATTACCCAATTGGAGGAACCGGGCTGGCGTGGAGCATGCCTTCCAAGTTACTCCCTTATGTCGAGCAGGAGAACTTGCAGAAGCTCATCAACTTTTCGGCCCCGTATAACACTCAGCCCGCAGTCACCCAGACGCGGGTAGCAATCTTGATCTGCCCAAGCGAAGTCAACGACCGCGCGCGGCCGGATGGAGCGATCACGCACTACCCGTTGAACTACGGAGCCAACGCCGGAACTTGGTTCGTCCACCTGCCGAACGCGGGCATCGGTACCGGCGGCGATGGTGCCTTCGTGGTCAACCGCGGAACGCGTGTCGGCGATTTCGCCGATGGGTTGAGCAACACGCTGGCAATGGCCGAAGTGAAGGCGTACACACCCTACTTCCGCAACGGTGGAAATCCAGCCGCGTTCGGGACCGCTCGACCAACCGACCCGACAACTATCGCGCCTCTGGGAAGCGGTGCGGAGTTCAAGTCCGATAGCGGGCACACCGAATGGGTGGATGCGCGCGTCCACCAGAGCGGGGTGACGACCACTTTCCCGCCCAACACGAAGGTGCCGTACACGACCGGCGGCGTGACTTACGATGTGGACTTCAACAGTATGCGCGAAGGGCAGACGACGAACATGCCCACGTATGCCGTCATCACAAGCCGAAGTTATCACACCAGTGGCGTCAACGTGCTGCTCCTGGATGGCTCGGTTCGGTTTGTCTCGAATAGCGTGAACGCCAACACCTGGCTCTGGCTCGGCACGCGCGCTGGCGGCGAAGTTCTCGGCGAATTCTGATCCTGAAAGCTTCTCACGCTCCGGCGGTATCCCCTGGCGTCACCGATGGACATCCGGTGACGTCACAGGATTTACCAATGCTTACCGTCAGAAAGGGCACTGAACGCGGAGTCACGAACTTCGGCTGGCTGGATAGCAAGCACACGTTTTCCTTCGGCGAATATCAAGACCCGCGACACCATCAGTTCCGCGCGCTGCGTGTCATTAACGATGACCGCGTCGCGGGCGGAGGCGGATTCCCCACGCACCCGCACCGCGACATGGAAATCCTCACCTGCGTGCTGAACGGGCAACTCGAACACCGTGACAGCATGGGTAACGGCGA
>JAKEEV010000678.1 GCA_022616395.1 Planctomycetia bacterium
AGCTTTTCAAGGAGTTGGGGGCCATAACGGCCGCTTCTTGGCACCGCAAAGTGAGAAAACTCCACAAATCCTGGGAAAAACAAGAAGAGGAGAAAAGCGGGGGGTGGTGGGGGAGGGGGCGCTTCAACACCCCGAAACGAGAACTGCTGACCCAAGCCGCCACACCTTGATACTACTGGTCAGAGAGCGAAAGCCAAGAACGCTCCCTGACGGTCGCGGCTCTGATTTCGTTCGCCTCACGGTTCGTCCGCGACGGTGACCGGAGGCGGTTTCGGTCCTTCGAGATCGCTGGTGTCGAGTCGGTTTTCGGACTGGAGTTTGCGGAAGATCGCGACTGTCTCGCGGATGCCGGCTTCCAGTGGAGTCTTGGGCATCGGACCGAGGTCGCGTTGAAGCCCGTCGTCCGAGAGGTCGTAAGCAATCGCGATCTGCGCGGTTCCAAAAGTGACGAGCGACTTCGCTGCGGGGATCACGCGGCAAAGCGCGTCGTAAAAGTCTTTGAGCGTGACGACCGCTCCGCGAAGGTTGTAGCTCTTCGCGCCGGTATAAGGACGCTCGAGACAGTTCACGAAAGTCTTCGCCACATCATCGGCATACTGGAAGTCGGTCCAGCCTCCGAAGCTGATGTGATACGGTCTGCCGAGCAGAGCGGACTTGATTGCCTTCGTCGGCTCGCTCGTCATCCCCAGATCGCGGCCGACACCGTAAACGGTCCACGGGCGCAGCCCGACACTTGAAAGCCCAAAGTCCTGGAAATAGATACGGGCGTTGCCTTCATTGCAACACTTGAAGACGCCGTAGTGCGTGCTGGGAATCAGCGGCGCGTCATCGCCTTGCGAACCAGCGGGATACTTCTCTGGGCTTCCGAAGACCGCGGCGGAACTGGCATACACGAGCCTCTTCACTTGCGCGCCGGCGGCCTTGACCGCTTCAAACACCGCGAGCGTTCCCAGTACGTTAACCTTCGCGCCCAAAAGCGGGTCGGCGCGGCACGTTGGCACTTGCAGCCCCGCGAGGTGAATCACGTGCGAGATCTGGTGTTGCGCGATTGAAGCGGAGAGCGCCTTGAGATCGGTCACATCGCCTTGCACGAACGTCGCCTTCGCGACTTCGGCTTCTGGAAGGATGAGCTTTAACCGGCGAGCATCTTCCTTCAGGTCGTACACCCACACCTGATCGCCTCGCGAAAGAAGTTCGCGGATGATCCACGCCCCAATGAAGCCATAACCGCCGGTAATCAACACGCGCATGACAACTCCCGAAACAGTTCAACGCGAAGGCCGCAAGGGAAGAGTGTAGACACGCGGGCCGGATACGATCAGATTTCTTGCTCCGCATGGCTCGCTCATTGCACCCGAATAACCCGACCCTTCAGCTTGTAACTTCCCGTGGTTGCCGTTGCCCATCGACTCGTGCTCGCGGACAATACCAACCATCGCTCCTCGCCTCGGAGACTTCCCATGACTCGCGTTATCACACTCCTTCTGCTCGCGGCGGTCGTTGCACCGCTACCGGCCGCTGATCCAGTGCCGTTCGCCTTCAGTCCGCCGGGCGAGCCACTGATGGAAGGCGCAAAGTTCCGCATCGGCCGGCCCATCGGCTTCATGACAACCGCATTCGCTTTCTCCGCTGACGGCAAGACGCTCGCGGCCGCGACCAATCGCGGTTACACCGGAGGCATTGATGCTCCCGTCGAGTTGTGGGACGTGGAGACCGGCAAGCACATTCGCACTCTGCGGTATCACAAGACCGGCGTGATGGCGGCCGCGTTCTCGCCCGATGGCTCGGTGATCGCTACCAGCGGCATCGACAACCGACTTCGATTCTGGGACGGCAAGACCGGGAAGGACATCACGAAGGAAGAGATCAAGCTTACCGGTCACGGCTACAACCTGAACTTCTCGCCCAATGGCAAGCGGCTTTTGGTCGGCAGCACCAAACTCGAAATGTACGATGTCGCGACTCAGAAGCCCATCAAGGCCAAAGAAGGCTACTTCGCCGAAACGAATCTCAATCAGTTCTTCCACACCGCGACGTGGTCGCCGAAGGGCAAGTATGTCGCCGCCGCGTGTGATGGAGGAGGAATTCGCGTGTGGGAAGCGGAGACCGGAACCCTCGTTCACAAGCTCGCGCCGAGGTACACGGTTCACCGCACGCGATTCGCATTCTCGGCCGACGACAAGTTGCTTCTGATCAGCACATGGCCGGCCGGACTGTTCAAGGTGTTCGATGTGGAGAGCAACAAGGAACTGCGTTCGGTGACCCCTCCGCCCAACGAACGGTCGCCCGAACAGGTTCAGTTTGCTCGCGAAATGGGCCGCGTGGCGTGGGTCGTTCAGACACAGCAGTATCAGACCGGCGGGCAGGGGTTTGTGGTCGCGGACGCTACCGGGCAGGAGTTGAAGCGGTTCGACGTGCCCGCAGGCGTGCTGTCTCACCTGCTCACCAACGACGGCAAGACACTCGCGGTCGGCAGTCAGGATGGCTCGCTGCGCATCTACGAATCGGAGACCGGCAAACTGCAACACGTTCTGCTTGGAGCATGGTCTCCGGTGTTCCGTTCGGCTTACGCCAACAGCGGAAAGACGCTGCGCACGATTCACACCAATGGCATCGTTCACGACTTCGACGCGGAGACCGGCAAGCACTTGAAGGAACGCAAGTTGCCTCTGAAGGGCGAACACATGGTCACGGTCAGCCCTGATGGCAATCTGCTGGCCACCGCGACCGAGACCGGCTCCTGCACCATCTGGGATTTGAACACCGGAGAGGCGAAGGCGAAGCCGAAACCGGCTCTGTTCGTTCACCGCGAGCCGGTCTTTGGCCCGCGACCGTTCCCGCTTCCTCCTCCGCCCGGTCCGCTTCCGCCGGGACTTCCTCCTCCGCCCGCGGTTGGACCAGCACCCGCGCCTCCTCCGCCTCCCGCTCCTCCGGGTGATGAAGTGGACTGCGCTCCGCCAGCGACCGATCCCGCTCCTCCACCCGCTCCACCGGTGATTGGTCCCGCCCCTCCAGTCGCGCCAGGGCTTCCTCCACCGCCGATCGAGCCGCATCCCGGCCCGCCACAGTTCTTCGCGAACTTCTCGGCCGATAGCAAGCTGTTCGTCGCGGTCACGGGCAAGGACGAGAGCGCAATCGTCGTGTTTGATGCCGCGACCGGCGAGGAGAAGCACGCGATCAAGTCGCCGAAGGGCGCGACTGCGGTTGCTCTTTCCGCCGATGGCACACAACTCTTCGTTGGGTATGGTCGAATCGCCGCCAATGCTCCTCAACCGGACGGCAAAGAAAAGGAAGTTGTCGCGATTCGCCGATTTGAGTTGAAGACCGGCAAGGAAGTTCAGTCGTGGAAGGCCACACCCGGCGAGAAGAAGCAGAACCTTCAGTTTTCGCGGTCCGAAGTGACAGCGATCTATCCGCTTCCCGACAAGGAAACGCTGATCGTAGTCGAGTCGCAGGTTTATAACTTCTTCCCAATTGGGCCTCCACCGCCGGGAGCGCCCGGTGGTGGGCCTGGTCGGGCAGTTCCTCCCGGTCCTCCCGGTGGGCCTTTCGGCAACCCCGCTCAGCGATTCGCGCAGGCTCGCGTGATTAACCTTCCGGGCCGCGATAAGGACAAGACGCTTGCCGGTGCCGCGGAGAATAGCCTCCTGACTATTTCTCCCGATGGGAAGGCGGTCGCATTCCTGGCGAACGATCTGAGCAACCCGAACAAGCCCGCGACGCTTGTAAAGGTGCTGACCGTTTCCGATGGGAAGGCGAAATCCGCGACCATCGCGACCGGCTATCACATGGGCTTCGGCGAGAAGAACCGCGATGTCACGTTCCGGCCCGATGGCAAGGATCTGGCAATCCGCATCGGAGACGGCACCGTCGTCGTGATCGATGCGGGCAAGTTGAAGTGAGTGATCAGAGCCGGAAGCGTCAGCGACGGTGCTTCATTTCATTCAGAGCCGGAAACGTCTCGACGGGTTTCATTGCCCGTCGCTGACGCTTCCGGCTCGTCAAACTGGTCCGGCCCAGTACAGCGCGAAGTAGTCGTGTTGATGAGTGGCGACAATTCCCCAGTTATCCCCATCACCGGTGATGAACTGCGCGCCGAGGAACAAGTTCTCCGCGTCCACTTCCGGCAACTCCGGCGGTTCGTGCAGGTTCGCGCACTGGTCGCGCCAGATTCGCCAGAATCGCCCGCGTGTCAGCGGGTAGCACTTGGCGAGCGCCTTCTTTCCCTTTCTGAGTGTTGGCCAACAGTCCGTTTGAAGCGTTTCGAGGACGAACTGAAACGGAGTTGGGTAGTCGGCGGCCTTCCCGTTGAAAAACCAAAGCGAAACGTTTCCGGGATTGTCGATGAAGTCCGCGTACTCCCCGAACTCGGCGAAAATCTCATCCGCTCCGGGGTCGTTGGCGGGATACCCTTCCACATCCGCCGTTGTGAAGACGCGGCAGAGAGCATCGAGCCAGCGGTCGGTGAGCTTCGACCGATGCGGACGGACGAACGGTCTTCCGCCAACCCACTTCCCCCATTGCTTGTCCAGTTTCTCGAACTCGCGTTCTGTTCCATCCAGCTCCAAAAGCCGTGCGTGAAGGCGGACGAACTCCTCGCGCGGGTCGTCTCGATCCGCGAGCCAGTCTGCGAAGACGAGTAAGCGAGTGCGGTCGGCCCGATCAGCCGCGATTGCGTTCAGAAAAGCCTCTTCCTCGGACATGACTCCGACTCACTTCAGCTTCAGCCCCTTGAATTGCTTCACGCAGCCGGTGATGGCAACTTCCGTCGGCAAGCGCTCGATACTCGAAGCCCCGAAGAAGCCGACGATGCCCTTGGTGTTCGCCAGCACATAGCGCACGTCTTCGGGTTCGGAAATCGGGCCTCCGTGACACAGCACGAGGATGTCCGGGTTCACCTTCTTCGCCGCGTCGGCCAGCTCTTGCACTCGCTTGGCCGCGTCCGCGAGCGAAAGGGCAGTCTTTGCGCCGATCGCGCCCTTCGTGGTTAAACCCATGTGAGGAATGAGCACATCCGCGCCGGCCTTCGCCATCGCAACCGCTTCCTCTGGCGTGAACACATACGGACAGGTGAGCAGGTCGAGTTCGCGAGCGGCCGCGATCATGTCCACTTCGAGCTTGTAGCCCATGCCGGTTTCTTCCAGCCCGACGCGCAGATTGCCATCGAAAAGCCCGACCGTGGGGAAGTTCTGCACGCCGGCGAACCCCGCGTCCTTCACATCGAGCAGAAACCGCTTCATGATGCGAAACGGGTCCGTTCCGCACACGCCCGCGAGTACCGGTGTCTTCTCGACGACCGGCAACACCTCGCGTGCCATGTCCATCACGATTGCATTGGCGTCGCCGTAAGGAAGAAGCCCCGCGAGCGATCCGCGGCCCGCCATGCGGAACCGGCCGGAGTTGTAAATGATGATGAGGTCGATCCCGCCCATCTCGGAGCACTTGGCGGAAAGCCCCGTCCCGGCTCCTCCTCCCACAATGGGAATGCCAGAAGCAACCTGAGCGCGAAGTCGAGCAAGAATGTCGGTGCGGAGCATGGGAGAAACCAGAGATCAGAGGTCGGAGATCAGAAGACAGAAAGGCAGAAGGCAGAGCAGAGACGCCTGACCATGCCTGTTCCGACGTTCGGTCTTCCGGCTACTTACCTATGACTGACTTCCGGCTCCTGTCCAGTACCATCTGGCTTCTGTTCGCTGGTTTCTGGTTTCTCTCCCCTGTCTTCTGTTCTCTGTTCTCTGTTCTCTGTCTTCTGGTTCTCCAAGGCGGCTTTCGCTTCGGCCTGCGCGAGTAGTTCGTTGAGCAGGCGTTCCGCGTCGTCGGGTTGCGGTTCGGGTGGTTTGGTCGGTGGGCGGCGAGAACGAATACGGTGAAGAATGAGTTCGCCGACCGCGACGAACGCGAATCCCCAGATCGCCATTGTCAGCGGAATCTTGTAGCGGAGTGTCTCCTCGACTGGAGCGTTGAGTTCGGCGGAGCCGGGACGGTTTCCGCTGTGAGATGCCATCCACAGCCCGCCCAGTTCGGCGAGCATCAGCCCAACTACGCCCAGAACCGCCGCGGTCAACAGGCCGTGGATCACGATTCGCTTCGCAAGCGGATTCATGGCCGTCCTCAATGTGGCGAACGCTACCATTCCACCGGTAACATATCATGCAATTCCGCTCGATAACGGCTGATACTCCAATCTTGGGGAGCGACCGATGTCTGTCCTTCTCGTCGGCACACTGGATACCAAGGGCAACGAGTTCGCCTATGTGCGAGACCGCCTGAAGGCAGCCGGCGTGTCTGTCATTGTGCTCGATGCTGGCGTGGTGGGGCCGCCCGCGTTCCAGCCGGACATTGGGCGCGAGGCGGTGTTCTCTGCCGCTGGCGCGAATCACGAGCACGTAAAAGCTGCCGGTGATCGCGGAAAGGCAGTCGAGTTGGCTGCCGCTGGCGTGGCGAAAGTCGCGGCCGAATTGCACAAGCAGGGAAAACTCTCTGGCGTGCTGAGCCTGGGCGGTTCTGCCGGCACGACCATTGGCACTTCTGCCATGAGAGCGCTTCCCGTGGGTGTGCCAAAGCTGATGGTCAGCACACTGGCGAGCGGGCAGGTTCAACCTTATGTCGGCACACGCGACGTGATGATGATGTATTCCGTCGTGGACATCTCCGGATTGAACCGCATCAGCCGAGTGGTTCTCG
>JAKEEV010000679.1 GCA_022616395.1 Planctomycetia bacterium
AGCTACCGCCCCGGAATCAGTTCCAAATGCACTTCCAGACTTTCACATGATAAAGCGCACGCGGGGGTCGGCAAGACCAAGTTGAGCTGCGAGTTCCGCGCCAAGCACGTCCGCGATCACGGCGCTGGCGGGTTCTTCAATCGCGCTTCGATTACTTCTGCTGCTCGCAGAGCGTGAGCGCGCACGGTCTGATCGTCCGTCGCGGAGGCGTAATTGCGCAGAGTCGAGGCGGTGTCCGCGTTCCCGAACTTCTCCAGGAGTTCAATTGCATCGAGCTTGATGGCCTGATGGTCGGTTCGGTACAGCAGTGTTCGAGCCGCTTGCTCGGCGGGCGGTCCACCGATCTCCATCAGTGCCGCTTTCGCCTTGTTCGTTTCCGGGTGGCCGGGCCGAATCATCAGTGATTGAATGGCCCATGCCGAACCCGCGTCCTTCCACTGTGGTAACAGCCGCAGAGCCATCATCCGCTCTCCTTCGGTCGGCGAACCAACCGCTGCCAGGCAAACTCCGCGAGCGTTCTCTGGATCCCACCGGGCATAGGCCGCCATCGCCCGCGCCTTCACCTCCGCGTCGGAATGCTGGCAGAGCGCTTTCAACTCCGCGGAGAGTTCCGCGCGGTCGTTGGCATCCTCGGACTTCAGCGGGTCGGTCTTCGCCAGCACATCAAGCAAGTTCAGAAGCGAAGTATACGCTTGCTGGTCGCGATAGAGACGCAGTTGCTCCAGTTTCGATTGCGTCGTCGGGTCGGGTGGAATCGCGCTGGGATCGGTCTTTTGCGCCACTAGCGGCCGCGTGTAAGTCGAGAGCGTCGGGGAAGCGACCGCGAGCACCGCGATGATCGTTCCCGTTAGCACAAAGCGCAGCGGGCGGAACTTCGCGTACTTGGATTGCGCGAGGTAATAGAAGGTGATCGGTGGAATTGCGCAGAGCACTCCGCGCTTCGTTTCGCGCAAACCCGTCATCCGGACGATCCACACATACCCGATTGCGATCAGGCCAAGTCCAACCACAAGGGCCGCCCACCGGTTGTTCGGGCTAACAAAGAGTGCCACCAGCACAAATGCCACACCGATTCCGGTGAGAAGCATCCACACAGCGCTCGAAGGATGCAGGTCGCGTCTGGGAGTCGGCGGAGGTTTCATCCGACTTGTCAGAGCTGTTGTGAGCGCGGCAGCAATGTCGGCTTGGGTCTGGAGTTGCACCGGTTCAGAAGACGAATGAATGTCGGGTTGTGGCCCAGTCGGTTGAAGTGACGAAACGCGCGCTTGCGGTTTCGCAACGACCGTGGGAAGTGTCTTCTGGTCGAGGGCGCTCGCGGGCGAAACTGGAAGCGGGTCAGTAGGCGGTTGCGGTCGGTCGGGCGTCGGTGTCGGAACTGGAATTGGGGTGACCGCGGGAGGCGGGGTTGGATCAGGAGTAGGCGGTTCGACGAGTTTCGCGCGTTCGGAAACATCACCGGGGGGAGAAGCGAGCGCGGAGGGTTCAGGCTCCGGGATCAGAACGCGGGTGGGGATTGGGTCGGGCTTCTCAGCGTCTGGTTCTGGGCCGAGTGTCGGACTTACCGGAGGCGAAGGGACGGAAACAGGCGCGGGCACTTCCCACGACGCTCCGCTGACATCTGGCAACAGAAGATCGGGTTCGATGGGCGTGAGTGGTTCGTCACTCTCCACGATGGGCGAAAGAAGAGGCATCGGCGAAGGGGGAGGCTGTTGGGTGGGCGGATCGTCCACAACAACCGGCTCGGCGACGAACGCGAATGGCAACCTCGAAGCGATCTTCGTTGCGGAGACAGATTCGGATGGAATTGGTGGTTGCGCCGGCGGAGGTTGAACGGCTTCACTCTGTTCGCTCACCCACAACGATTTGTCCGCGGGGATCGGGTGGGGCTTCATGCACGCCTTACACACGCTCGACTGACCGGCTCGTCGTTCGTGAGCCACGATCAACGCGGAGCAATGCGGACAGCGATACCGGATCATCGGCAACTCCGGCCAATTAGCGTGAGAACCCAGGCGGGTCTGTTTCCATGCGCACTCTAGAGTATTCACTTGCCCGAAGTGCCACAACCGGAACTGCCGTGCGCGCATCAGAGCCGCGACCGTCAGGGAGCGCAAAGCCAAGCTCCCTGACGGTCGCGGCCAAGCCAAGAGTCGTCAAACGAGAGAACGGCAATTACCGAGCGCAAAGCCAAGATCGCTCCCTGACGGTCGCGGCTCTGATGCGCGATTTAGTCGCCGTGGAGTCGGCGGAGTCGCGGGGAGAGTCGCAGAATCCACTGCACGCGTTCAAACTCGTCGAGCCAGTCTTGCACCACAGCGCGTTGAACCGGATCGTCGCCTTTCACCAGGCCCGTTGCACACGATTCGCCAACGAGTTGAGCGACAAGTTGCCGGTAGCGGGTCAGGGTGCGCTCGCCGTAGCGTGCGACTTCAAAGCCGTCCTCGGAGAAGAACACCGCGACCGGCACGCGATTGCCGCCATTGATCTGAAGTGCTTCCTGCACGTCGAGGTGGGCGTCGCGGTCGAGGTAGCGCGTCACGATGAGCGGATTGGCTTCCGTGATGCGCTCGAAGATGGGGCACTGAGCCGCGCAGTCTCCGCACCACGCACCCGCGAGCACCAGCACATTCGTTCGGCGCTTGAATGTGCCGAGCAGCTTCTTCTGCTCATCCGTGAGGCTTGTCTGAGTCAAAGCGCGTTGCCACTTGGCGCGGTCGGCGTCGGTGCCGTACTTCGCGAGAAAGTTAGAAAGCGACAGCGCGGTTTCAAACTTGGGGAAGAGGTTCATGAGTTATGACAGTACGAGGCTGGAAAGGGTTGTGTCGGCGTCAAAAGCTTCAATGTCGGTCTGTCGGTTCCGAAGTATCGCGACTATCACCGATGTTGGTCCGTTCCCGACGCGAAGCCAGATAACTTTCGGCGGATGTCCGTACAGGAGTGACCGCTGTTGGAAGTCCGAATCCTTCGAGACGATAGCGAAGTTATTCTGCTTCGCGTAATCCCACACTTCCTGATCGGTCGCATCCGCCAACCCAGCATCCGCGACATGAGTAGAACAGGATATTCGGCAGCGAGCAGTCGCGGCAGTCGGTTAGACAGGTTCTGGTCGAACAACAGCTTCATACTGGTGTGTCGGGTGTGAGATCGCTCGGAAGAACCAGGAGTCGTCGCTCACGGTCTGCCGCGAAAGCGAGGCAGGCGCGAATATCGTCGAGTGTGAGCGCCGGGAAGTCGGCGAGGATTTCGTCCGGTGTCATTCCGCCCGCAAGATATTCGAGTACGTCCGTGACAGTGATCCGCAGCCCGCGAACGCACGGTTTCCCGCTTCGCTTGCCCGGTTCGATTGTGATGTATTTCGTGTAGTCCATGACAGCATCGTAACCACTCGTCAGCTTGGGTAGAAGCCCGCTCACTCCGTTTTGCGTTCGGCTTCGGGAATGCGGATCGCGCTGAGTGCGCAGATGTCCCACGCGCGGCCTCCGCGATTGGCGTTCCACGTCACATACAGCTCGTCACCCTTCGGCGAGAGAGCGTAACTGTAAGTGCCGACCGGAGCAACACCGTACTTGTCCTTGTAGAAGGGATGCAAGAACGCGATCACCTTTTTAGTCTTGTTCTTCGTGTCGTACTGAATCACCGGTGAGCCGTCGCGGTCCGCTCCGCCGTGTGCGCCGGGGATGTAATAGAGATACCGGCCGGTCGGATCGATCTTTAACGCGGTGATGTAACCCACCCCGCCGACCATCGGCGAACCAAGAGTGGTCACCTTCTCGGTCTTCGTGTTGAACGAGTACAGCACCGGTTCGTTTTTACCCTGACCGGTCGAGACCGCATACACAATGCCGTCCTTCGTCTCGTCGCTCGCGGCGCGCAAGCCGGGAATCTCGCCGGGAATCTTCACCGGATCGCCACCCTTCGCCGGATCGAATTTCACGAAGCCCGTTTCGCTCGCGGGGACGTAGTAGATGCAACCAGTGGACTTCGCGAAGATCATCGCGCGCTTGGGACCATCGGCCACATTGCAAAGAACCTTCTTGGCTTTCACATCGTAGGCGAAGAACCGGATGCCGCTCGCATCGTCCTTCCCAGCGCCCGGAGCAGTGCCTCCGTAGAAGATCAATCGGTCGGGGTCGAGCGTTCCGGTCGGGATGCAGTGCTTCGCGACCGGAGCGTGAACAACCACTTCAGGTTTCGCGGTTTCTGGATGCACGCGAACGATCCAGTCGCCCTTGTAGTGGTACTGGTCGGTGGTCACCTTCGTCGATCCGCGATGCGTGCCGAAGTAGATGTAGCCGTCCTTGCCCACGATAAGTTGCGTGTGAATCTTGCCCGGCGTGTAGTGACCTTCGGGGAGCGCAAGGAGTTTCTTGAGGTCAACCAGTTGGCGGAAGGTCTTCTTCGCGGGGTCGTACTCGTACACATACGCGCTTCGGGCCGGCGCGAGGTGATCGCCGATGCTGGCGTAATACTTCCCATTGGCAAAGGTACTTTCGCCCCACGCGGACCACGGCTTGCCCGCGTAGGTCTGACCGGGGAAGTACGCGAAGTCGATCTCTGGCGCGACCTTCGCCACCGTTACGCCTTCCTTGAGCGTAACACCCGCGGGCATCTTCACGAAATCATCCGACTTGTCGGTGACAACTTCCTTGCCGCCCGGCAGAGCCGGGGTCTTCCACTCCTCCGGCGCTTTGGCTTTCTTCTTCTGAGCCGCACGCGCAGAGATCGAGGACGGAGGCAATGCGGCCACAACGACACACATTGCCGCGGAACAAACCACAAGGGAGAGATTGCGAAGCATGATGCGACTCCATGTAGGACAGGCTTCCAGCCTGTCATTGCCAAGAGACAGGCTGGAAGCCTGTCCTACTCATTGACCGTCAACACCTGATTCGCCTTCACGCCGGGCTTGTCGATTGTCGCCTTGCCGCCGGGCAAAGTCACGCGAACATCGACCGTTGCGGCATCGCCCAGACCGAAGTGCGCGATCGGCATTTGCCCGCTCGCGTAGCCGTAGCCGGTGCTGATCTCCTGGAAGCCCAACAGCGATTCCGGTTTGCCTATCTTGCCCGCGGCGAACACCGCGACCTTCGCTCCGATGCCTTCGCGGTTGACTGTCTTGCCCACCACGCGCACATCGAGCCACTTCTTCTCCGGCGATGTGTTCCTCAGCAGTCGCGAGTGGTTGTTCGCAAACCAGTTAATCAGGAACAGGTCGAGCCGGCCATCTCCGTCGAAGTCCGCGCTTGGCCCCGCGGGGAAGTAAGCGTTCGCGTTCTTCACTGGGAAGTTGGGCACGAACTTTGGCAGCCCGTCTTTCACTCCTTCGTTGCGGTAAATCAAAGGCGTGATCTTCCCATCGACCAGGAGCGCGGCCGACATATAGATGTCCGGCAAGCCGTCGTTGTCGAAGTCTTGCACTTCAACATGCGGGCATCTTACAGGGACGGTCTCGCTTAACTCCACTTCCTTCGTCACGTCGCGAAATTGCGGAATGCCGGCTTTCAGTCCGTCGTTGATGTAGACGCGATTGCGAGCCGTCACGCTATGAATGGATAGCACCAGATCGAGATTGCCGTCGCGATTTACGTCCGCGAAGTGAGCACCGCACGGCCAGTCTTCTCCGTTGAGCGGCTTCCACGCGAGCACGTCCTTGAGTTCGGTTGCTTCGCGAAACTTCCCGTCCTTCGTGCTGAGGAACAGGCGGTTCGAGTGAGGAACGAAGAAGTCCGGTCGGTCGTCGGCGTTCACATCCGCGACCGCCGCGCCGAGTCCGTAGATGTCTTCGGGCAGGCCCACTTCCTTCGTCACATCGCGAAACTTCAGGTTGCCTTCGTTGCGAAAGAACGTCGTGCGTGGTTTTGGAATAAATCTGTCTTCGATTACCAGCAGATCGAGCTTGCCATCGAGATCGTAATCGAGAGGCATCACGTTGCGGGCGCTGAGAAGCGAATCCGGACACGCTCCAGAGTCTTTCGAGATGTCCACGAACTTCCCGTTCGCATTCTTGAGCAGCACGCTTCGCTTGGTCTGCGCGCTCGCCTGCGGTTGGTCGCTCTTCTTCGTCTTCGCGCGGGCGTTGTTGGCGATGTAAAGCTCCGGCTGGCCATCGTTATTGAGATCGGCGAACACCGCTCCGCTGGTGCGGCCGAACATCGTCGCTGGTGTTTCTTTCACGTGCTCGAAAGTGCCATCGCCGCGATTGCGGAAGAGCGCTGAAGCAACCGGGCCGTTCGCGGGTTTGTATTCGGCGTTCGGTCGGTCGCAGAATCCGCCGACGAAGAGATCCGGGCGTCCGTCTCCGTCAAAGTCGCCCCACGCGCCTCCGTGACCCATGATCCCCGCGAGCGGTTCCTTCAGCTTGGCTTTCTCGGTCACATCCTCGAAGGTGATTCCGCTTGCAACTGGTTCAGCCGCGGGCAAGGCGCCCAAGAGCGCGACAAGCAAGCCGACAGCGGAGATGATTCGCATGGCGTTCTCCGGGCGAGAGCGTCTCAGAGTTCCGAACCCCGCCAGTGATGAAAACGGACCGACAAAGTAGTCGGCATTCGCCGTGTGCCGTTCATAGTAGTCATCACGCTCCGCGTGATGTCGCCGCGCCAGCGGCGGTTTCGATTTTCCGTGGCGAAGAGAATCGCCGCTCTTGGAGCGGCCATCACGCGGAGCGTGATGACTACTCTGAAGACCGGTACACGCCGTGTGCCGACTACTTTGAATGCTATTTCGAGGATTACAAGCGAGTCGTCCCTTACGATAGCTTCTGAAACTCGTCATGTGAACCAGTAAGGGACTCGCCATGAGCCGCAACCGCTGGTTGATTGTCGTTCTTCTTCTGGCGTTCAGTTCGTCGATCGTACCAGCCGATCCGGGTCAGCCAGAAGCGCCCGCTCCGCGCCTGATCGTCCGTCCGGTGACGGATGATCTTCGCAAGTCGCTCAAGCTCGATCCCTTCTACGAGAAGTCTACCGACTACAACGGGCTTCCGATTCTTTCGTCAGGGAAAGTATCGGATGAAGCTCTGGTTGAAGCCCGCTACCTCATCGGCAAGATGCTCGCGGATCGAGCCGACATCACCGCGGCTCTCGTGAAGAACAGGTGTCGCTTTGTTGTGATGGCGCCAACCGAAATGACAACCGATGTGCCCGAACAGCGGAACATGACTCCCAAAGACTACTGGGACAAGCGCGCTCGCGGACTCGGCGGACGCATTACATCTTGCGGTGAAGAGAATCTGCTCAACCTCAAGGGCGATCGCTACCGAAACGAGAACATCCTGATCCACGAGTTCGGCCACTGTATCCATCAGTATGGCTTGCGCAGGGTAGACCCGAAGTTCGACGGCCGTCTGCGTGCGATTTACGCGCGTGCAATGAACAGGGGCCTCTGGAAGAACACTTACTCCGCGACCAACGCGGGCGAATACTGGGCTGAAGGCGTGCAGTCCTACTTCGACTGCAACGCGCCTCCGAGTCGTGGAGTTCACAACGACATCAACACCCGCGAGGAGCTTGCCAAATACGACCCGGATCTGTTCGAGTTGATAGATGAGGTGTTCAAACAGTCACCATATCGGTATGCTCGCTATGATAAGCGGAAGCGCCGATGAAGTAGCTGAAGCGCGGAGGGCGAGCGATGGGTCTGTTCAGTTTCCTGTTTGGCAAGCGCGATGGGCATGATGGCTCATCGCCGGAGAAGGCCATTATAGTCAACAGCGTGGGTGAAGAATACGACTGGATGACTCGGAACTGCCCCGGTTTTCAACCCGTGATGCAGGCGCTCCAGGACATCAACGGCAAGCCTCACGACGTTCATACTCTGCGCAATGATCGCGGAGAGGAGAAGATGGTGTACTTCGACATCTCGCGATTCTTCGGCAAGTTCTGATAACAGGGAGGTTGCGGTCTCATGCCCGAAGACGATCCATTCACCATTGTTGAAACTGCTCTGCGCGATCGCGCGATGACTTATCCCGGCGCGACCGAAGAGTTCCCCTGGGATCACCGAGCCATCAAGGTGAAGGGGAAAATCTTCCTCATCCTCGACCTCACCGATGGCGTGTTGTCGGTCACGATGAAGTTGCCCGATTCAAACGCCTACGCGCTCATGCAGCGATTCGCGGAACGCACTGGTTATGGGCTGGGCAAATCCGGCTGGGTGACGTGTCGATTCCGGCCCGGAGAAGAACCGGCGATAGATCTTCTCGAAGAGTGGCTGGAAGAAAGTTACCGCGCTGTTGCTCCAAAGAAACTGGTGCTCGCTCTCAACGCTCAACTCGCCGGCGCTCCAGATCCAGAAGCGACCGTGGTGAAGAAGCCAACACCCGCGAAGAAACCTGCCACAACCAAGAAGACCAAGAAGAAGACGAAGCGGAAGTGAGCGGCTCGGCGAACCCCGCCCGCAAGGGCGGTGGGTGTGGCACACTCGCCCAGCACCCACCGCCCTTGCGGGCGGGGTTCGCCTACTTCTTCTTGTCCTTCTTCTTGTCGTCCTTCTTCGGGTCGACCTTCTTCGGGTCGCCCACCTTAATTACCACTGGCGGCAGCGTGTAGGCATAATCCTTGCCGCCGACTTTCGTTGTTGCGCGGAAGACATACGTTGTTGGGCCGGCGGGCG
>JAKEEV010000680.1 GCA_022616395.1 Planctomycetia bacterium
GCGTGCTGGGCATTCTGCCGGGCGTGATCGGCTGCATTCAAGCAACCGAAACGATCAAGCTCATCCTCGGCATCGGCGAGCCGCTTATCGGCAAGCTTCTGCACTACGATGCACTCTCGATGAGCTTCCGCATCTTCAAGATTCGCCGAGATCCGAAATGGCCGATTGGTGCTCCTCACCCAACCATCAAGGGACTGATCGACTACGATCAGTTCTGCGGCGTGCGGGGTGGTGCAACGCCGCAAGCGGCCTTGGTGGGCGGAACCGAAATCACTCCTGAACAACTCAAGAAGCGCATCGATGCTGGCGAGAACCTGTTCATCCTTGATGTGAGGAACCCCAACGAGTTTCAGATTTGCCGCATTCCGGGGACGATGCTACTTCCGCTACCGGAGTTGGCTTCACGCTTCTCGGAGGTGCCGAAGGATCGCGAGGTGATCGTTCACTGCAAGGCGGGTACTCGCAGCGCCAAAGCAATCGAGTTTTTGAAGTCGCAAGGCTACACGAAGCTCGTGAACCTCACCGGCGGCATCGCGGCCTGGGCCGACAAGGTCGATCCGGGGATGACGCGGTATTGACGTGTTTGGCGAACCCCGCCCGCAAGGGCGGTGGGTGGAGCAAGACCCACCGCCCTTGCGGGCGGGGTTCGCCAGGACTCACGCCACTGGCGGGGCCATCTCTTCGGGCTTGTCGATGATCGGCTCGGTTATCTTTTCTTTCGGTGGGTGGAAGAACAGCGCCAGGATGATCGCGCCGGCGAGCGCTGCGCCCATCGAATATTGGAAAATCGCGGTGTAGTTCAACTTGTCGCCGACCTTGTAGATCACTCCCAACTGCCCGCAAATCACGTTCGCGACGAACGGCCCGATGCCGAGGATCAACACGTTAAATAGCCCCTGTGCGCTACTCCGCACATCCTTCGGGAAGAACTCGTCCACGAAGATGTAGACCGTGGCGAAGAAGAACGCGTAGCAGATGCCGTGCAGCACGTTGACCGTGACCGCCGCCCACGGCTCGGGGTAGAACGCGAACACCGCGAACCGCGCGCCGTGACCCAGCACGCCGAAGATCATCGTCGTGCGCCAGCCGAGGCTCTTGAGCACATAGCCCAGGATCATCATCGTCAGAATCTCGGCGATCTGGCCGATCTTCATCACCGGCGGAACCCAGTTCGCCGGGATACCCACGTCCGTTTTCAGAAACGACGCGGTCCAGTAGAAGAAGCTCTGGTGGACGGCCGCATCGATGAACGTGACGAGGAACAGGATGGCGATGAACGGGTGCTTGAGTAACTTCGCCGCCTTGAGCGTGGCCAGCGCATCCTCGCCGGTTGCTGCCGGTTTCGGTGGAGTGTGAGGAAGCATCGGGCTGATCGCCGCCAGGACAAACGACGCCAGCCCCGCGACCAGGAAGATGTAGCGCTGCGCGGTCGAGGCCTCCAGTCCCTCCTTTGAAGTGCCCAGAGCTGTGCCAAGCCAGTCGATGGGGCCGGATGTCTGCTTGGTCGCCACCGCGTCCCAGTTCACCAGGATGAAGATGAACGGCCAGCTTGCAACGATCCACCCGATAGTTCCCCACACACGCACCGGGCCGAACTCGCGGGCTGGGTCTTTCAGGTTGGCAAACGCGATCGAGTTAGTGATCGACACCGTCGGCACATAGAAGACGCAGTGCAACAGCATCAGCCCGAAGAACAGCCAGAACGGAGCCAGCGGAGTTTTCGCGTCACCGACCACCCAGTCCCGGTTCTGCTCGTCCTTCTTGTGTTCCGAGACTACGAACGTGACGTTGAACCGCGGGTCCTTCAGATTCTTCTCCTTGCGCTCCACGTCGGTCGCGGAGTCGTACTGCTTCAGGTCGTGGTCGAACGCGGCCCAGAACTTGGTTGCCTTGCCGATGTTCTCGGCCAGCTTCGCGCGGTCTTCGGGCTTGGCCTCCACATACTTCTGTAACTCCGCCTTCTCGGCGTCCGACCAGTCCGGCTTGTCCTTGTCGTCGGCTTCGGTGACGTTCTCGATCAGCACACGGCGCCCGTCCGGCAGTTCGCCAACTCCCTGCGTGAGCGTCGGGCCGCGGGCGACGATCCGCGCCGACGACACCTCGCCGGGGTTGGTGCCGACCGGCACCTGGAGGAAGAACAGTCCGAGAATCGCCAATCCGCCAATGACGTGACTGACTCCGAGGAACTTCTCCGCGGCGAACTTCCGGTCGGCGAACTGCGTGCTGAAGAATAGCGCGACCAGCGCGCCAATGTTGAACGCCCCGAAGATCAGCGCGTTCTGCCACCCGGCAAACTTGAGGCTGGGGATGTAGTCGAACCCAAGTTCAAACCACGCCCCCCAGATGAAAATCTGAAGGAACATCATCAGGCACAGTTTGAATTTTAGGCCCGAGGTTTGTGTGGGCGCGGGGAGGGCAGAAGCCATCGCGGCAACTCCGGTGCGGTGATGCGAGGAATGCCGACGAATGTAAGCC
>JAKEEV010000075.1 GCA_022616395.1 Planctomycetia bacterium
ATCGCAACACCCATTGCTCACCACATTCGATGCGGCCGATGCGCAGGTTGTCTGCACGAAGCGCAACCGCAGCAACACGCCGCTTCAAGCGCTGCATTTGGCGAACGACCCGGTGTTCGTGGAGTTTGCGAATGCTCTGGGCAAGCGCATTGAAGCAGACGGTCCGCCGGATGATGCGGGGAAGATCGCGTATGCCTTCCGCGTGTGTTTCTCACGCGAACCAACACCCGCGGAAGCTCAGCGCGTACAAGCTTACCTCGACGCGAAGCGCAAGACGGACCCGAAGAAAGCCTGGGCCGCCGTTGCCCGCGTGCTGATGAACCTCGATGAGTTCATCACGAGGGAGTAGCTGATGCCTGCGCCCGAAGACCCGATCCCACCGCCCATGCCTCCGCGACCGCCGACGGGTGACGCGACCCCCGAAGCTCGTTTGATTCGCAAGGTGCGGCAGATTTGCGTCCGCATCATTCAGGGGAAGGCGGCTGTGTCGCGGTGGCAGGTGAAGGCTCAGAGAGGGCTTCGGATCACGTCGATTATTCTGTCCTCGCTCGGCAGCGCCGGCGTGATCGCGGACAAGGTAACCGGGGAAACAACGGGCTGGGCGTTCGTCGGTGCGGTGATTGCAATTGGTTTTGGGATTCTCCTTCAGATCGCGAACGAGTTTCACGTTGAGCAGATTGCAGGGGACTCCCGATCACTCGCGGAAGCCTGTGGGTTGGTCGAGGTTCAGTTGGGTATAATCCTGGAGGCCGAGAATCCGACTCGCGCTGTCGCCCAACTCCATGATGAGATTAACACTGTGATTCTGAAGTATCACAAAGTGCTTCCCGCAGCGCCGCCCGCAAGCGAGGTTGATCGACTGGTGAAGCTGCTGGTTGAACCGAACCGCCCGGACTGGCGGCTGCCTGAGCAACAGCGCAAACGCCGCGACAAGCCTCCGACAGGAGGGGAGAAACCGTGAACACTGCTGACCCTATCGACTACACTCGCTCCTTTGCCGATAACGTCCGAGGGCAACTCTACGCGCGGTTCCGACTCGGCCCCGATGGCACGCCGGAGTTCGAGGAAGACGAAGACGGCCTCCGACACTACACGATCGACGTTTACCTCCGTTCTCCCCGAGCAGACGAGATTTACGAAGTGAAGTACGTCATGGACGACCCAACCTACTACGATCCGGTCGGTTACTCCGCCGACGCCACCAACGACTTCCACGAGGTCATTCAGAGCTACGGCGAGGTTCCCGTTGTCGTGACCGTGCAAATCGGCGGCCGGGTCTACGAACAACGAGCGTGGCTCTCCCAGATGCTGACCAACGGCCACGGCGCGGGGACAACGCCCGTCATCCGCGACGCTATCGAGCGCATCAAGAAGAACTGACTTTGCCCACGCCCGCGTGCTGATAAACCTGGATGAGTTCATCACGCGGGAGTGAGAGACGTGATATGGGACTCTCAAGCCATCTGAACGTCTACAACACGTGCTTGCGAATCCTCACCGAACGTGGGTATGCGATTCGAGCATCGGGAGAGATCGAAGAGGAAGGCGCGTACCCAACACAATGTTACTGGATCGCCGAGAAGGACGGTTTCTACTTCTGTGCGGACAATCCAATTGAACTCCTCGGTTTGGTAGCGGTTCGCGATCACCTGCAACCTGTTGAAGATGTGCCGTATTGGTGGCGCACGGAAGGGCCAAACCTGCACGATGAGTTGTTGGAACGGGCCTTCGGCGACTGCAAACTTGATTGCGGAAATGGAAACCAACATGACCTCGCACGAAATTGACAGCGCGTTGACACTGGCCCACACCCGCCGGCACTTCTTCCGCGATTGCGGTGTGGGCGTTGGAGCGATGGCTCTGAGTACGCTCCTTGTACGCGACTCACGCGCCGCGAAGGAACGCAACGACCCGCTGGCACCCAAGAAGCCGCACTTCGCGGCGAAGGCGAAGGCGGTCATCTTCCTGTTCATGGCCGGCGGCCCGAGTCAGCTCGATTTGTTCGAGCCGAAGCCCGATCTGAACAAACTCAGCGGCCAGAAAGTGCCGGAGTCGTTCACCAAGGGCAAGCGGTTCGCCTTCATCAAGGGCGACGCGAAGTTGCTTGGCACTCCGCGGAAGTTCGAGAAGGTCGGCCAGTGCGGAATGGATATCAGCGACCTGCTGCCGCATCACAAACAGATCGCCGACGAACTGTGCTGGGTTCGGAGCATGAAGACGGATGTGTTCAACCACGGGCCCGCGAAGTGCTTCGTGAACACCGGCAGCCCCCAATTCGGCCGGCCGAGCATGGGCGCGTGGCTGACCTACGGCCTCGGAAGCGAGAGCGACAGCCTGCCGGGGTTCGTGGTGCTGCAATCTGGTCCGCGTGGCCCGCGCGGAGGCGCAGCGCTCTACGCGTCGGGCTTCTTGCCGAGCGTTTACCAGGGCGTGCCGTTCTTGAGGGGACCGAACCCGATTCTTGATCTCGCACCGCCACCGGGCGTGAGCACGAAGGAGCAGGGCGAGTTCATCGACACGGTGACCGACCTGAACAAGCTCCGACTCGACGCGACACACGACCCCGAAATCCAGACTCGCATCGCGGCGTATGAAATGGCTTACCGGATGCAAACAAGCGCGCCGGAATTGATGGATCTCTCCAAGGAGCCGAAGAAGGTTCTCGAACAGTACGGCGCGGAGGTGGGCAAGCCGAGCTTCGCGGCCAACTGCGTTCTCGCTCGGCGACTGGTGCAACGCGGAGTGCGCTTCGTTCAGCTCTACCACACCAACTGGGACCACCACGGGGGCACGACCGAGAACCTCGAAAAACACCTGCCGCCAGTATGTAAGGAAGTCGATCAGCCCTCCGTGGCGCTGGTACGCGACTTGAAGCAACTCGGCCTGCTTGACAGCACGATTGTGATTTGGGGAGGCGAGTTCGGCCGCACCCCGATGGGAGAGGTGCGCGAGGCGACGGGCCGCGATCACCACATCGACGCGTACACCATGTGGCTCGCCGGTGGCGGCTTCAAGCCGGGCTACATCCACGGCAAGAGCGACGAGATCGGTTACAACGTGGTCGAGAACGAAGTTCACGTTCACGACCTGCAAGCAACGATCCTCAACCAGATGGGAATGGATCACACCAAGCTCACCTTCCGCTTCCAGGGCCGCGACTACCGCCTGACAGATGTGCATGGCAAGGTGGTGAAGGACATTCTGGCGTGACACTCCGCGACGTTCCGATTCTTCTTGAACCTCGCGCGACCGCAGAGTACGCTCCCAATACCCGCCGAATTGTTCCACACCAACCTTCCCCGGAAAGTCTTCTCCCATGCTCCGGGTTCTCGGTCACCCAACCGCCGCGTGCGATGGCATCACCCGACGCGATCTGCTGCGCGCTGGGTCGCTGGTGGCGCTTGTCGCTGCCTCGGAGGGCTTACGCCCCCCGCTCGCCAAAGCAATCGAGAAGAACGCGCCGGCCAAAGCCGTCATCCTCATCGACCTCTACGGCGGGCCGAGTCACATCGACACGTTCGACCCCAAGCCCGATGCGCCTGATGGCATTCGCGGGGAGTTCGGCACGATCCCGACCGTTCTCCTCGGCATTCGGGTGTGTGAACACCTTCCGCAGCTTGCCCGAAGGCTGGACAAGCTCGCGGTTGTGCGCTCGGTCACTCACAAGTACAACTCGCACAACCCGTATGGTGTGATGACCGGCTTCGATGGCGGACACGATCAGACCGACTACTTCGCACGACCCACGAACCACCCCAGCGTTCCAAGTGTGTGCCAGTATCTGGGAGTCGGCCGCGCGAAAGACTTGCCCGGCTACGTCATGCTCCCCGCGTATCCCGGCTACAGTCAGGGACTTCGCCGAGCTGGTCCGTATGGTGGCTATCTCGGACCGAAGTTCGATCCGGTGTTCAGCACAGCCGATGCGTACTCCGGCAAGGACACCTCAACCACCAAGGACTTCTACAACCCGCACTTCCCGCTCCTGGGCGAACCGCGACTGCCGAAGATCGGCGGCGACCTGACGCTCGACGCGCTGAACGACCGCCGGTCGCTCGTGCAGCAACTCGAAGCGAAAGCCGCCCAGTTCGATGCGAAGGGCCACGCCATCCGCCGAGATGCCGCGTTCGATCTGCTTCTGTCTCCGAAGGCAAAGAGCGCGTTCGATCTGTCGAAAGAGCCATCGAAGCTCCGCGACCGCTACGGTCGCGATCTCTTCGGGCAGAGCACGCTACTTGCGCGTCGGTTAGTCGAAGCCGGAGTCACGTTCGTCACGGTCCACACCGAAGCGAAGCCCAACGGCCACTGGGACACGCACGAGAACAACTTCAAGATGCTGAAATATCTGCTCTTGCCGTTCCTCGATCGCGCAGTGTCAGCACTCGTCGATGATCTTGATGATCGCGGACTGCTCGATTCAACACTCGTGGTCGTGACGGGAGATATGGGCCGCACGCCGCGAGTCAACGGCGTGGCCGGTCGCGATCACTGGCCGCAGTGCGGCTTCTGCCTGTTCGCTGGTGGAGGAACAAAAGCCGGAATTGTTCACGGCACAACGGACAAGATCGCCGCATTTCCGAGCAATCATCCGGTTTCCGCGGGCAATCTCGTCGCAACCGTTTATCATCTGGTCGGCGTGGACCCCGAAGGTATGGTCCCCGACTACCTCAACCGACCGCAACACATTTCCCACGGCGGCAAACCCATTCGTGGGATTTTGAAGTGAAGACGAATTAACCACAAAGGCACAAAGGACACAAAGAAACAGAAGTGAGGTTGGACAGGATAACAGGATGAAACCATATCGAAATCTCTCCTCCTGTTGATCCTGTTATCCTGTCTGAACTCTTCTCCTGCTGGTCTTTTTTGTGTCCTTTGTGCCTTTGTGGTTAATCCTTCTGACGTGGGACTCGATCATGCTGCACATCGGTGATTCGGCACGGCTTGGTAGGCGCGACTTCCTTCGCGTCGGATCGCTCGCGCTCGGCGGGTTGTCGCTGCCGTGGCTGATTCCCACCGCGCACAGTGGCACGAAACTCTCCGAGGCCGGCAAGCCGGTCACCGACAAGGCGGTGATCTTCCTCTTTCTGCACGGCGGGCCGAGTCAGTTCGAGACATTCGACCCGAAGATGTCAGCTCCAGTCGAGATTCGCAGCGCAACCGGCGAGATCAAGACCGCGATTCCCGGAGTCACATTCGGAAGCACTTTCCCCAAGCTCGCGAAGATTGCAGACCGGCTCTGCATCGTGCGGTCATACGTTCCGGGAGATGCGAACCACGACATCAAGCCCATCGTGTGTAAAGATTCACACGGCGCGAACATCGGAAGCGCTTACGCAACCGTCGCGGGCGGAAACAATCCGTCGAATGGAATGCCGATCAACTGCGTGCTGTTCCCGCGCGCGGTCGATCCCAAAGCCGGGCCAGAGCAAGGCGGGTTTGGCAAGTTCGCCTCCAACGGGCCATTCGCGTCCTCCGCGGCACCCTTCCAGCCAGACGGAGATAGCTCACTCAAGAAGGACATGAGGCTCAATATCCCCTTCGACCGACTCGACGACCGGCGAGCAATCCTCAATGCCTTCGACGAAGCGAAAACCGGCTTCGATGAAGGATTCGACCAACTGGATGTGGCCCGGCAAAAGGCGTTCTCCATTCTGCTTGGCGGTGCGGGAGAAGCATTCGACCTATCAAAGGAAGACGCGAAGACCGTCGAGAAGTACGACACGGCGAAGATCATCGACGTCGAGAAGATCGACAGGAAGTGGAAAAACTACAAACACTACACCGACAACGCGAAGACGCTCGGCAAGCTTCTCTTGCTCGCGCGACGACTGGTCGAACGCGGGGCGGGCTTCGTCACGGTCACCACGAACTTTGTCTGGGACATGCACGCAGACCAGAACAATGCCCACATGACCGAAGGCATGAGCTACATGGCTCCGCCTCTCGATCACGCACTGAGCGTGTTCCTCGAAGACCTCCGCGTTCGCGGACTGGAAGACAAAGTTCTTCTTGTGGCGTGTGGAGAGATGGGCCGCACTCCGCGCATCAACGCCAAGGGGGGACGCGATCACTGGGGCAACTTGGGTCCGCTCTTGCTTGCGGGCGGCGGACTACCGCAGGGAGCGGTGATCGGTCGGTCTTCTTCCAACGGAGGAGAGCCGAACACTGAGCCGGTGCGCATACCGAACCTCATCGGCACGATCATGCACACGCTGTTCGATGTGGGCAAGCTGCGGGTTACGCGCGGAGTCAGCCGCGAAGTCATCCAGATGGCGGACTACACGCCGATTCGCGGGCTGCATGAGTGAACTGCTTCGTTTTCTTTGTCACGGCAGCCACTCAATGGGAATCGGCAGAGCAAGCAGTTCCTTGCGAGACAGCGGCCGGCGAGCGGTCGCGTACACATTCGAGCCGTAGAACCGTGACGCAATGGAATCGCCGCCCCAGGTACACACATTCCGCTTCAGAATCACATCAAACGCGCGGTACTGAGAACAGAGGCCAGGAATCGGCGCAACGGTCACCAGTTCCCACTGGTTACCGATGAACAGACAGATCTGCGACTTGTTCAACACCACGCGACGCGGCGGCTCGACTCTGGCTCGCTTTCGCGGAACGTACTTGCTCTTTCGCAACAGGCCCGACTTCGGGCAGACGTACCACTGGTGGTAGCTGTGGCTCGTGCGAAGCGGTTCGCCATACAGCCGGGCGTATGCTTCTCCGCGGCACGGCTCGCCGCCGATCAGAATCGTGTGGACCGCTACGTACTGGAAGAGGTGAGTGAGGATGTGCTTTTGGACGACGTTTCCGCGATCCACGTGCTGGCAGATTTCGGAGTACACCTTGTTCCACGGCCGACCGACGTTTGAGTTGAGGAACCGGCGGAGCGGGCCGAGGTGTTCGTTGAAGTATTTCCGGTTGTTGCTGTATCGCCGCTTTATGCCTTCGCGACGCGGCGGGGAATCGTCATCCTTGTAGCAACGGTCGATTCGCTTGCGGTAGCCTTTCTCTGGCCCCGGCGAATACCGGCACACCTTCAATCGCGGTCGTTCGACCAGCACTTTCCCCATGTCCGCCCGCATGACGCCTCCCGTTAGGTCATGGGACAGACACGCAACGGGAAGAGTGGTTCGCGCTGGCTTTCAAGCTGTCTTCCACTTCTCCATCTCGCGAAAGGTGAAGCGCCCGACGATTTCGATCTGCGTTTTTGGCTTGCTCCCGTCGTAATAGTTCACATCCGTCGTAATTCCGGTCCAGCGAACCTCGAAGACGTTCCCTTCACGTCCGAGCACCTCAACCACGTTCTCCATCAGTTCATCGTGTTCGACGTAATAGATCATCCCCAAAGGGTCGCGCGTGTCCTTGTCGTATCCCGTGACCTTGAACTTCTGCCCGACAAGTTGTTCTGGATCGAATTGTTTCAGGTGGATTCGGACATCCGCTTTTGGCTTCGCGTATAACTCAGAGGTATCTTCGAGTTGCTGAACACACTCGCCGTCTGTGTTCGCTTCAAACCACAATTGAAGGTCCTTGTCCTTGCGGAACGCGAACATCTTTGCCTCGGAAATGACGAACGCTTCGTCTCCGCAAAAGCGGTGAAGGATAAACAGCCCCGTGTGCTGTTTGCCTTTCGGCTTGGCCGCTTTCTTGCGCTTCGACTTGGCTGCTTTCTTGCGCTTCGCCATTGTTCACCCTGCTCGGAAGACAGCCACCGCTCCGGTTCCGCAGCCGGCGGCGAGGGACTTGTCGTCCGGCGACCACGCGATTGTTGACGCTTCTCCGCCCTGGAACGCAAACTCGCCGACCTGAGCGCCGCGACGGTTCGTCGGCTGCCACAAGAGCACCTTGCCATCGAGCGCGCTTGACGCGAGCAAGAATCCGCGTGCCTGATACGCCAGAGCCGTCAAGTTCGCATCCTCGTCGTGGCCGACAAGCATCATCGGCTTGGTTCCCTCCGGTCCTCGCGGTCCGGCCTGACAGTCCCAGATGCACACAACAGGCCCACCGCCAGTCGCGAGATAGCGCGAAGTGAAGTCCCACGCCAGTTCGCGAACCTTCGTGCGATAGCCCCACATTTGAAGATCGCGAACCGCATCGTAGTACCAGAAGTGAACCGTCGAGTCCTGGTTACCGTGCGCGAGAATCGCGCCGTCAGCACTCCACGCCATCGCGAGCGGCGACCCCTTCCACGCGAGCATCTTCACCGGTTCCACATCCTGGAACGGATCGTAAGTGGTCGCGGATCCGTAGGCGAGCAGTGTCAGGTGATTGGTGCCCGGTCTCCATTTCAAATCCATCACCGTTCCGGCCTGCTGGGGAAGTTCTCGCACGAGTTCGCCCGCCGCGGTCCACACTTTCGCTTTCTTCCCCGCGGTCGTTGCGAGGTACTGGCCCGAAGGATGCCACACGAGCTTTTCCGCCCACGATGCGCCCGCGTCGAGCGCCTTCGCTTCTTGACCACTCGCGGTGTCCCACATCCGCACCTTGCTATCTTGCCCGACTGATGCAAGCAGGTTCCCCGTCGGTTGCCACGCGATGGCCGCGGTGCCGAAACCGTGGCCCTTCAGTTGGTGAATCGGCTTGCCGGAGTTCGCGTCGAAGATCGTGATTGGTCCACTCACTGCCGCGACCGCAAGACGAGAAGCGTCCGGCGACCACGCCACGCTAATCGCGTGATCCGGCACCGACGCCTGCCACACCGGACGAAGCCGGTTCTCCGGTCGACCGAAAATGTTGATCCGAGCCATGTGTCTTCTCTGTGCCAAAAAACGGAAACGGGATGGGTATTGTATCACCCACCCCGCAGGCGAACCCCGCCCGCAAGGGCGGTGGGTCTTGGCGAACCCCGCCCGCATGGGTCGCGGGTTCACCCACCGCCCTTGCGGGCGGGGTTCGCCAAGAAATCACGCCAGGCAACTCTTGAAGCCCACAGTGAGCGCTTCGCGGTCGAGGTTGCGGCCGATGAAGAGCAACTTGTTTGAACGTGGCGTCTTCCCCCAAGGTTTCTCGAGTTTGCCGTCGAAGAGCATGTGAACGCCCTGGAAGACGAAGCGGTTCGGCTCGTTCTTGATCGAGAGTACGCCCTTCATGCGGAAGATGTCCGGCCCCTTCTCCTGAAGCAGTTTGCTCATCCACTCGTTGAGCTTCTTCGCGTCCAGATCGCCGGGAATGGTGATGCCCACGCTCGTCACGGAAGAATCGTGAACGTGGTCCGGCTCCTCCTCGACCATACCGAGCGCGTGTGTGTGGCCGTGATCGTGGTCGTGGTCATGATCGTGTTCGCAGTGCCCGTGCTCGTGATCGCAATTCGAGTGGTCGTGTTCATCGTGTTCGTGCTTGTCGTGAGCGTGCTTCTTGCCGTGGTCATGGTCGTGGTCATGATCGTGGTCGTGCTCACAATGGCCGTGATCGTGGTCGCAGTTCGAGTGATCCTTCCCATCGTGCTCGTCGAAGTGCTTCTTCTCCTTGTGGCCGTGGTCGTGATCGTGGTCGTGGTGCTTGTGACCACCATCCTTGAGGAAGTCCGGTTCGTGTTCCAGGATGCGGTCGAGGTCGAAGCCCTTCACGTTCAGTACGCGCTCCAGATTCACGTCGGCGTTCTTCGTGTGGTAAATCCTCGTCGTCGCGTTCATCTTGCGAATCATCTTCTCCAACTTCTGCAACTCGGCCGGAGTCACAAGGTCGATCTTGTTGAGCAGAATCACGTCCGCGAAGGCGATCTGCTCCTGAACCTCATGGCTGTCCCAGTGAAGCAGAACGTGCTTGGCATCCACCAGCGTGATGATGCCGTCGATGGTCGTCTTCGCCTGCACCTCGTCGTCCATGAAGAACGTCTGAGCGACCGGGCCAGGGTCGGCCATGCCGGTCGTCTCGATCAGGATGTAGTCGAACTTGTCCCGACGCTTCATCAGGTTGCCGATGATGCGAATCAAGTCCCCGCGAACGGTGCAACAGATACACCCATTGTTCATCTCGAAGATTTCTTCTTCGGCGTTAATGACCAGATCCTGATCGACTCCGATCTCGCCGAACTCGTTCTCGATCACGGCGATCCGCTTGCCGTGCTGAGCGGTCAGAATGTGATTTAAGAGCGTGGTCTTGCCGGCACCGAGAAACCCCGTCAATACCGTCACCGGAACGCGGTCTTGCGTAGCGGGCATCGAATGACTCCTGCTTACGGGAGGGAATTAGTAACAAAAGAATTGTACCAGCCCCAAGCCCGGCGCGAAGGTACGTCGTGCGGGGTCATTGGTCATTTGTCATTGGTCATTGGCGATTCGTCATTAAAGGGTGCGACCCCTGGCATCGCGTCGCTTGAACAGAACGCCAATGACTAATGACAAATGACCAATGACCAATGACCAAAAGGGAGACGCCCGGCCGGGTTTCCCCTGCACCGGGCGCCTCGCCAGCGGAACCGGGTGAGGAACAGCCCCCACCCAAGTGAGAAACTGCAAGAAGTGGGGAACTTGCGCCCGGAGGGAAGTTCCAAGTTCCAAGTTGAAGGCACAGCAGCAAGTTTGGTGTTCAACTTGGAACTTGGAACTCGGAACGACTACTCGTGTCTGAGAGCTTCAATCGGATCAAGTTTCGCAGCGCGCCAGGCGGGGTAGAGGCCGAAGCCGACCCCGACACCTATCGCCGCCGAAAGAGCCATGAAAATCGCCCCGACGTGGAGTTTCGCGGGCAAGGCCGACTCGGAAGCAAACCACCCCCAGCCGCGGAGCAAGTCCCACACCGCGGGGACCGCGTAGACCGATGCGATTCCCAGAGCGGCTCCACACAGCCCGCCGATGGAAGTCTGCACCACCGCCTCGACGAGGAACTGCATGGTGATGTCGCGCTGTTTGGCGCCCAGCGCGCGGCGAATGCCAATTTCGCGTGTGCGCTCCGTCACCGTGGCCAGCATGATGTTCATGATGCCAATCCCGCCGACAACCAGCGAGATCGAGGCGATCATCGCCATCAGCATGGTGAATCGTCTTTGAGCGCGCTCGGCCTCCTCCAGTTTGTCGAGCGGGACAGTCACCGCCCAGTCTTTCTTGGGGTGCTTCTGTTCCAGCATCCGCTTGATTTCGTTGCCGAGAGCCTGGACCTTCGCCCGGCCTTCCGGCGAATCCACCTCCGCGTTGACAGTCAGAGTCACCTGGCTGATGTCCACCTTTTCGGCACTGCGAGAACCAGCCGAGCGAACGTAGATGATATCCCCGAACCGGCCGCGACTGGTGCGAAGTGGAATATAGATGTCGCGATTGAACTCCTCGGCCGCCTGACTGCCACCGGTGCCGCCGGTCGGCATCCGCTCCCTCACCACACCCACGACGCGGAAGAAGTGAGTGCGCAAATTGACCGTCTGGCCGATCGGGTCTTCAAAGGGGAAGAGTTTATCGGCCACTTCCGAACCGAGCACGCAATTGTTCTCGATCTGCGCGTCGTCAGTGGGGATCAGAAATCGCCCGCGGGCCATCTCCAGTTTGTTCACCACCTGATAGTCGGGCACGGTGGCGATCACGCGCGCGTTGGCCAGGCGCTCCAGGTATCGCGCCTCGGTCGGGAACACCCGCATCGGCACCACCCGCGTGATGGAGTCGCCGAAGGTGCTGAACCGTTCCAGGTCGCCCTGGTTCAACCCGTAACTGGTGACAAACCCCTTCGAGGCGGTTGACGATTCGTCTGGTGGTTTCACACTGCGAACGATGATGTTCGTCGCTCCCTGCCGCTTGATGTCTTCCAGCGCGTCCTGCATGGAGCCTTCGCCGAAGGACATGAGCGAAATCACCGCGCTTGTACCGATGATGATGCCAAGAACCGACAAAAACGAGCGGAGCTTGTGCAGCCAGAGGCTCTTGACGGCCAGCGCGACACTTCGCTGAAGTTTGGCCCAGTTGTTGGCAAATGGAAGTCGCGCGACCAGCCCCGCCAGCCCGCCAGCGCCCAGAAGGACGACGACAACGAGGAACAGCAGGGCCAGCCCAAAGACAAGCCCGATCAGCCACAGACCAGAATCATCGAAGCTCGGCATCAACGCATCTCCACCGCAGTATTAGCTCATCTCCAAAACAGTATTAACGCATCTCCACGACAGTGCGAGCGTCATTGCGGGTATCTGATTCAACGCGGCCGTCGCGCAGGCGCACCGCTCGGCGCGCCCAGGCCGCGATGTCGGTCTCGTGCGTCACCATGATAATCGTTTTGCCGGCGCGGTTGAGTTCACGGAGCATCTGCATGATTTCCAGACTGGTCCGCGAGTCAAGGTTACCAGTCGGCTCGTCGCCGAGAATCAGGTGCGGGTCGTTCACCAGGCTGCGTGCAATCGCCACCCGTTGTTGCTGACCACCAGACAGTTGCAGCGGCCGGTGATCGAGCCGGTCGCCCAGTCCCACCATCTCGGCCAGCGCGATACACCGGCTTTTCGTCTCGTCTCCCAGCTTCACGCCCTGATACAGAAGCGGCAACTCGATGTTCTCGACCACCGTATATTGCGGCAGCAGGTTATACGACTGGAAGATGAAGCCGAGATACGTGCTGCGGACTTCCGAGAGCTGGTCGTCGTCCATCTCGGAGACATCCACATCACCCAGGAAGTACCGGCCGCTCGTCAGCCGGTCGAGAC
The DNA here is from genome assembly GCA_022616395.1 of Planctomycetia bacterium. Classification (GTDB taxonomy): domain Bacteria; phylum Planctomycetota; class Planctomycetia; order Gemmatales; family Gemmataceae; genus Gemmata. The sequence continues at coordinate 12,614 of JAKEEV010000075.1, forward strand.
AACCAAGAACGTTCAAGAGAGTGGACTTGCCCGACCCCGAAGGCCCCATCAGCGCGACAAAGTCACCCTCGTCGAACGACAGATTCAGATCCTTGAGGACGTAAACGGTCTGCGTCCCCATGTAGTAGTTCTTGACCAGATCAACAACGCGAACGATGGATGGCATGGCTCAGAGGACAGAAATCAGAGGACAGAAATCAGAAGTCAGAAAACAGAGATCAGAGGACAGAAATCAGGAGTCAGGAGACAGGAAACAGGAGTCAGAAAGCAGAGTTTGGTCCTTCGCTGACTCCTGACTCCTGACTCCTGGCCGAGTTACTCCCGCGGCGGTGGCTGGAATGCTCCGCCACCAGCGCCCTTCTTGCCCTTCTTCGGTCCTGTGGGCGTGGTTCCCGGTGGGACGGTCCCCTTGGGGAAATCGCCCTTCTGTGGGAAGTCACCCTTCGGCGGGAAGTCACCCTTCTGGTAATCGCCCTTCCCCTCGCCGTTGTTATTGCCGTTCTTGGTGTCGGTGTTCTGGTCACGAGTCTTGGTCTTGTCATCCTCAAGCAGAACCTTCGGGTTGATGACGATTTCGTCCCCTTCGGCAACCCCTTCGCGAATCTCGACGAACTTTTCGTTGTAAATGCCCAGGACCACCTGGCGCCGGTCATAGCCGCTGGGCGTTTTGACGAACACCTCGCGCTTGGCGCCCATCTCGGTTCCGCCCATCACGGCCTGGACCGGCACGGTCAGCACCAGTTCCTTGGTCGTGTCCACGGTGATGTTGACTTCCGCGGTCATGTCGGGCTTGAGTTGTTCGTTGGGAATCTCCCGCTTGGTTCCATCAGGCAGCACTTCGAAGTCGATGGTGACGTAGGTCTGATAGAGCTTGGTATCGGAAATCCACGAGTCTGTCTGGCTGGCGACGTTGGCAACGGTGCGGACGTGCCCTTCAAACATCCGATTCGACAGAGCATCCACGCGGATCATCGCCTTCTGGCCATCGGAGACCTTGCGGTATTCGAGATTCCGGTACCGCTGCCGGATTCGATCAGAGACTTCCTGATTCTGGCTCACCAGGCGCGTGAACGGATCAGTGTTGAAGAGCATCACAGCCTGAACGGTATCAACGAAGTAAGTCGGCACGCGTACGTCCCCGCGAATGCGTGCGACCATCGCCTCGTGGACCTTGGTGTTCACGACCATGCGGCGAAGGTTCGGGATGCGGAGCAACTTCTGCCCCTCCTTGACTTGCGCACCCTGCTCGATCATCCCTTCGGTGGTATTTCGGAAGCGGCTGGATTCCTGCTTGTAGTAGACCACCATGGAACCCGGTTCGATGTCCTTGGGGGCGTAGATCTGGCATTCGCCGCGCTGTTGCTTGATGTCGCGGAGTTTCTCGTCCAACTGGAAGTATTCGGACGTCGCCCGCTCCCTCTCGGCCTCGGCCTTGACGAGACTGGCGCTGGCTTCCAGCTCGGCCTTCTGAAGCGCGACAACGGCCTTGTCTCGCTCGCTGACCAGGTTGGTCAGCCGCTGCTTGCGGTCAGTGGTAGTCAGTTGCCTGAGTTTGGCTCTCAGGCCGCGGAGGTTCTCAACGGAGCTGTCGAGTCGGTTCTTGGCGGCCTGGGCCTGTGTGGGGGGCATGTAGGACAGTTTGACCATGTTGTCCGCCCACGCGGAGTATTCGCGGTTCTGCTCCACATCTGCCTCGGCCTGCCGCACTTGACCGGAGAGGGTGTCGACTTCCTGTTGGAAGGTGCCTGTCTCGGAGAGCGTCACCGCGCCGCCGCCCAGCGCGCCGAGCAGCGCACGCGACGGATCGTAGGAAAGCGCGGTGAAGTTCTCCAGGGCATTCTCCGCGTTCACCAAAGCGGTTCTTGCCGTTGTCACGTTGAGTTCGTTCGTCTTGACCGCGATCTCGTAATCCTTCTCGGCCTTCACCTTGTTCGAGAACGCGGTCTGGACGAGGATCTGCTGGTTCTCCTCCAGATCCTTCAGCGCGGAGTCATCGAGAATCATAATCAGTTGGCCGGGCTTGACCCGCGCGCCGTCGTCGATGACCCAGGTGATGGTACTGGCGTAGCCCTTGGTACCGGCCCGCACTCGACAGATGATGTCGCGGTTGTCGGCCGATTCGACCGTGCCCTTTTCCGTGACGCTGACGACCAGCGGCTCGCGCTTGACCTTGTGCAACAGCACATCCGCGCGTGCAGCCGGTGTGCGGATGAAGAAGTACCAGACGCCCGCGGCGCTGAGAGCCAGTAAGAGAATGGCGGCAATCGCGATCGGCACGAGGCGCCGACCGCCACTCCCGCGCGTGGGGAGCGACTTGGTGCTAACGATCGGTCCCAGCCCCGCCGACGCCAGTCCAGACTGGTGTGGGGGCGTGAAGCCGTTCACCGGGCTGTCGCCCGGGTTCTGGGGGAGGCTGGGTTGGGTTGTTGGGTCTATCGCTGAACTCATCGCACCATACCCCACGTTCGTCGATTGTCATCTGTTCCAGATCAAGATAGAGCGTCATCCGAGCATTCAGGTAGGCAACCCAAAGTTGGTACAACTGGTTTTGAGCGTTTAACAATCCACTCTGGGCATCGAGCAACTGTCGTGTGAGAGCCGCGGCATTCCCCGCGTTGGGTTGTTCACCGGGCACCGGAGGGGCGAGCAAGAGAGCCTGGGCATTATCCACTTGCGAGTAATTCAATTCTACCTGTCTTTGCTGAATCAGGTACAACTCGGCAATAGTCCGAAGCTGGCGAAGGTCGGCCCGCACATCGTTGGCGATGTTGTCCTCGAAGGCCATCAAGTTCCGCCGCTGTCTCTGGTAAGCAACCAGAGCTGCCCGGTAATTATTGCGCTCGGCTCGGCGAACCAGGGGAAGTTCTGCATTGAAGGTTAGTTGGTGGCGACTCCGGTCGGCGGAAAACCCGACGATGTCGTTCCCACCCGGTGGGG
>JAKEEV010000681.1 GCA_022616395.1 Planctomycetia bacterium
GAGATCATCCAGTCGCCCATGTTCCAGAGCCAGTCGCGCTCGCGTGCTTTGCCGTTGATGCTCTCCGGCAGGAACGTGACCTTGTCCACCACCTTCATGATCTCGCCGCGGAAACCTTCCTCTGTATGTTTTGGTCCCATATTGATGAACCATTCATCAACGAGTCGGTAGAGCAGTTCCGTCTTACATCGCCAGCAGTGCGGGTAGCGGTGAACGTAGCGCTCCTTCGCGAACAGCGCGCCCTTCTTCTCCAGTTCCTTGAACACCGCCTCGGCGGTGTTCGGATCGGCTGCATTCAACCCTGTCAGCGGACCGAAGCCGGACAAGAACGCGCCGTCATCGCCGATCGGCGCAACCGGAGGGAGACCGAACTGCTTCCCCCACTGATAGTCGATGGCCCCGCAGCCCGGAGCGGTGTGAACGATGCCCGTACCTTCGGTGTCGGTCACGTCGTCGCCGCCGTCGATGACCTTGTGCGCCTGTGCCGCGCTCTTCGCGGGTTCCTTCCAAGTCTGTTTCGTGACTTTCGCGACTTCTTCCGGGAAACCGTACTCGTGGTTCTGCGCGGGAAGATCGTCGAACGGCCCGACATACTCCCAGCCGAGCATTTCGCTTCCTTTCACCTTGCCGACAACTTCGTAAGTCTCGCCCTTCCCGGCCTTCGACTTGAAGTGCTGCTCGATGCTGTTGAGGTGAGGAACGCCCTCCAGCCACTCACGTTTCTTGCGTGTCCCCGTCGCTGACGCTTCCGGCTCCGATTCCTCGTCACCCCCACCTTCGCTACCGCTCGACTCCATTCGATTGAGTTTGAATGCGCCCTCCGCAACGAAATACACCTCGCCCTTGAGCTTCACCTTGAGGTAAGTAAGCTCGGGGTTGATCGCGGCACCGACGTTGCTCGTGAGCGTCCACGGTGTTGTGGTCCACACCAGGAGATTTTCGCCCGGACGATCTTTGAGCGGAAAACGAACGAAGCACGCCTTGTGCTCGACCCACTTGTAACCGTCCTTCACTTCCTGTTCAGCGAGACCGATACCGCAGCGCCCGCACCACGGCATCGAATCGTATCCGCGATAGATCAGGTTCTTGCAGTGGCACTTCTTGAGGAACTGCCAGATCGTGTAGTTGTTCTCTTCCGCCATCGTGAAGTATGACTTCCGCTCATCAGGCGGCTTCGCCCAGTCTTCATCCGTGCGGTCCCAGTCCATCCAGTAGCCCAGGCGGATGCTCTGGTCGGTCTGCACGCGTGCGAACTTATCGACGCGCTTCTTGCACTCGTTCACGAAGCGGTCGATGCTTGCGAACGTGTCGCCTGGAACAAGATTCTCGATGTCGCGTTTGCTCTTGAGTTTCAGTTCCTTCTCGACTTCGACTTCCACCCAAAGCCCCTGGCAGTCGAATCCGTTTTGATAACGCAATTCGTGGCCGGTCATGGCGAAGAACCGGTTATAGACGTCCTTGTAAGTGCGACCCCAGGCGTGGTGAACGCCCATCGGGTTGTTCGCGGTGATCGGACCATCGAGGAAGCTCCACTTCGGCTTGCCC
>JAKEEV010000682.1 GCA_022616395.1 Planctomycetia bacterium
AAGCGCTGGCAGATTCTCATTTCCTTCATGATCGAATCGCTCGCCATCGCGCTTGTGGGTGGAGTGGTCGGCTGCGCGCTGGGTACCCTGGCGAACGGCTTCGAGGCCGCGAGCACGCTTTCCGGCGGTCAGGGGGGCGGGAAGAGCGTGACTCTGAAGATGGTGGTGGATTACCAGATTCTCACGGCCGGCTTGCTCTTCACGCTCGTCATGGGGCGGCTCGGTGGGCTTGTTCCAGCACTCTCCGCGATGCGAATGGAAATCCTCGAATCATTGCGGTAGGGTAATCGTCTCCACAATCTGGAGCCGAATCGTGAGGATCATTCAAGCCATCGGCGAGTATTTCGACGCGCTTTCTCGGGGTGATCCGATTGCGGTTGGATTTACTCTCTTCTTCGTCGTGCTGGCACTGATCCTGGGTGTGGTGGTCTGGATCACCAAGAAACGACTTGATGCGGATGACGCACGCTGGAGGAAGCGGCGCTGGTATTAAATGTCCGCTCGCGGGGCCACTCTCCCGCCGTGAGGCGCAAACACCATCACCCCGTGACAGCGGTGATGTGTTGCGTCGAACACCAACTGCAAGGCTGGCAATTCCCATCCGCGGCGTTTCGCCGCAGTTTGTGGACGCTGACCCCCGCGAGCGGACTGGAAGAGAGTTTAAAGTTCAAAAGGAAAAATGCAAAGTTGGAAGTGAATCGCTGGAAGCGTGAAGCCGATTCGCAGGGTTGCCCCACGAATCGGCTTCACGCTTTTCTGCCGTCTGACTACTGTCCTCTGATCTCTGCTTTCGTTACCACCGTCGGCCGCCGTAATAGTAACCCCCGCCGTAATACGGCTTCGAGTAGTAGCCGCCGTAGTTGTAGCTTGGGTAACCATTACCAACGCTGAAACTGAAGCCAGGCCGCGTGACGGTCAGACCGAAGCCCGAGTTGTAACCATAGCCGTAATTCGAGCCGTAACTCGAGCCGTAGCCGTAACTCGGGTAACCGTAGCTCGGAGCCACGTACAGCGGAGAGGACACATACCGGCCGTTGTGGTAGTGGTAGTGTCCGTTGTGGTAGTCCAGGTGACCGCCGCCGTATCCGTGACCGTAACCATGTCCGTGTCCGCGACCACCGTAATAGTGCCCCGGTGGACCGGCCGACGCGGTTCCGGTTGAGAAGGCCAGACCGACCGCGGCAGCAACAGCAAGAATGCCAAACTTCATTGGAGTACGTCTCCTGGGAGATGTGGGATCTGGGAAGGTGGGAGCGTGCCCTTGCTCATCCGGTTCCGAAGGAGAAACGCAACAAGCCGTCGGACTTGCGCCGACGGCTTGTGTGCAGTAGTTGGTCACTTTGCGTAAATCCACCGCTCGCGCGAGCGGACCCTCTCTTTCAGGCAGTTCCGAAGCAGTGCTGGAGTTTCCTGATCGCCTTGTACTTCTCGTCGCTGACTCGTTCGACCGTGGTCGCGAGTTCCTTGGCGATGTCGGGGACGGGCCAACCGTCCGCGCACAATTCCAGAATCCGCCGTTGACGCGGGCTGAGCACTTCGGACGCGGCCTTCGCGACTGCTTCTCGATCATCGCGAGAGGCGTTGCTGACCGGTTGCCGGTCGGGCAATTCGGGTGACAGCGTGGCGAATTTCCGCGCCCGCTGAGTGCGCTTCTTCACCGCGTCGATGGCTCGGAGGAACTCACGCCGCTCGGCGGTCTCACTGTCCACCAGCACGCTTCCCCATTTCTCCGCTTCGACGCGCTCAAGCAAGCGGACGAAAACGGCCTGGGTGCAGTCCTGCCAGCGGTCGGCCGGGAGCCGAGCGTTCCGCCAGCAGGTCTGGCAGTATTTGCTGATGTCGGTGATCGCCTTGGTGGTGGGTTCGCTCGCGGCGGTCGTGCTGGACGCTTTCGCGCGCGCTGGCGTTGCGGCCAGCGCTGTGCCAAGTACCACCGCCACCATCATGTTGCGGGAAGATCGCTTTGAGGGAAGGTATCGTGTCATAAGCTCTTCCGGAATCCGTTACGGGCATCTCGCCCATTATACCGACAGGAGGACAGGGCTTTCTCGCCGGTAGGAGAAGAAATTTCTCAAAAGCGGTCGCGGGGCTATTGGGGTAAGCTGTGACCCCAACCAGACATCGGTGAACCCCGCCCGCAAGGGCGGTGGGTTGAGGCAGAGACCCACCGCCCTTGCGGGCGGGGTTCGCCAAAACCAGGAACTTCCGCCATGCCGCGCCGATTGCTCTCCCTGCTATTCGTTCTCCCCTGCATCGCCTTGGCAACAGCCCAGGAGCCAAAACAACCCAACCCGGTGCCGAAGGGAACCACGTTTAGCTTTCCCTTTGCCAAGAGCAAGGTCTTTCAGGGCACCACGCGCACCGTCACGGTCTACGTCCCGGCTCAATATGACGGCAAAACGCCCGCGTGCGTCTATGTGAACCAGGACGGCGTGCAGTTCAAGGCACCGGAAGTGTTCGACAAACTCATTGCCGAGAAGTCGATGCCGGTGACCATTGGCGTATTCGTTACTCCGGGAGTCGTGAAGGCCGCGGATCCAAAGATGCAACTTGATCGCTTTAACCGAAGTTACGAGTACGACGGATTGGGCGATGCCTACACGCGGCTAATTCTTGACGAAGTGTTGCCGGAAGTCGAGACCAAGTCCGCGGGCGACCGGAAGATCATTCTTTCCAAGAAGGGAAGCGACCGGGCCATCGGCGGTTCGTCGAGCGGCGCGATTTGCGCATTCACGGCGGCGTGGGAACGGCCGGATGCATTCACGCGAGTCTTCAGCGCGATCGGAACCTACGTCGGGCTTCGAGGAGGAGACGAGTACCCGACTCTGATCCGCAAGTTCGAGCCGAAGCCGATTCGCGTCTTCCTTCAGGATGGGAGCAAGGACTTGAACATCTACGGCGGTGATTGGTGGATGGCAAACCAGTCGATGCAGCGGGCTCTAGCGTTCTCCGGCTACGAGGTGAAGCACGAATGGGGTGACGGCGGTCACAACGGTCAGCACGCAACGATGCTCTTCCCCGACGCGATGAAGTTCCTGTGGAAGGGCTGGCCGGAGGCTCCGAAAGCCGGAGCGGGTTCTCCTCAAATGAAGGAGATTCTGATTCCCGGTGAAAGTTGGAAGCTGGTGGGCGCGGGCTACAAGTTTACCGAAGGACCGGCGACCAACGCGAAGGGAGAAGTGTTCTTCAACGACGTGGGCGCGAGCAAAACGTACAAGATTGTTGATGGCAAGCCGGTCGTGTTCCTGGAAAACTCGAAGCGCGGAGACGGTCAGCGGTTTGGGCCGGATGGGAAGCTCTACGCGAACGCCGCCGGCGAGAACAAGGTTCTGGCATGGGACGCGGAGGGGAAATCAACCGAGTTCGCTGGCGGATTCAAGGGGAACGATCTGGTTGTGCTCGCGAACGGCTCAATCTACGCGACCGATCCATTCGAGACCGCGAACAACAGCAAGGTGTACTACATTTCGCCAAAGGGCGAGAAGAAGGTCGTGGATACGGGCCTGAAGTTCGCCAACGGAATCACGGTGTCTCCTGACCAGACGCTTCTGTATGTCGCGGATAGCCGAACGCACTGGGTTTACAGCTATGTGATTCAGGCCGATGACACACTGGCTTACAAGCAGAAGTATTTCCACCTTCACGTTCACGACCGAGACGATGACAGCGGCGCGGACGGCCTTCGCTGCGACCGTGACGGCCGATTGTGGGTCGCGACCAAGGTCGGCTTGCAGGTGTGCGATCAGGCTGGGCGTGTGAACTGCATCATCCCGACTCCAAACGGCCGCGTCTCGAATCTCACTTTCGGAGGAGAGAACATGGACGTGCTCTACGCGACCTGCGGGGACAAGGTCTACAGCCGCAAGGTGAAGGTGAAAGGAGCAAATGCCTTCGACAAGCCATTCCGCCCAAAACCACCACGGCTGTGAGATGAAAGCCCGCTCCCTTGCGGTCGCAGCTCGTTTTGCGTGGCTCTAACGAGCCGCGACCGCAAGGGAGCGGGCTTCCGGGACACCTATTTCCTCTCCTACTGATCCGCAGGAACGCAAAGCTATCCGTGTTATGTGCGTTTATCCCTGCTTTTTCAGCGTGTTCAGACGCCTCGCGTAGCATTGCTAACCTACGGATCAGTAGGTCCTGTATCTCATCCTAACGAGCCGCGACCGCAAGGGAGCGGGCTTCCGGCGTTCTTCCTCATTGGTTCCGTGGAGAGTCGCGTGTTCTATCCCGATCTCAGTACCGAGTGCCAAGTGGACCGGGGCGAGCACATCCGGGCGATTGGCTGGCTCAGCATGGATCAGCCGTTCCCAACCGGTTCGGTTCCACCGGAGTTTTTGGCCGTGCTCAAGTCGCACATTGAAACGGCTTGGCAGCCGGTTCTGATGATGGGTCTGCACTGCTGCGAATTCTGTCCGAAACCCAAACCGCGCGAAGGGCGAATCGGAGGCTCGTGTAACCTGTGGATTCCAGCGGAGTCAGTGGTGTATGTCACCCCGGAGTTGGTGGCTCACTACGTCGAGGTTCACGGCTACCAACCGCCGGAGGAGTTCATCGCAGCCGTCCTCGCTTGCCCGGAACAAAATTCACCGGCGTTCCACGAGTTACTGAGTCGGTTCCCGCAGTGGTGGAAGACGTAACCACTGATGAAACCGCTCGCGGGCAACGTAACAAGTTGTAAGCGCCTGGCCCGTTTCGTTCGTCATATCTTCTGGTGCGTTCATCTTCTGGAGGCTCGTCATGATGCGCGTGTTGCTCTGCGTGTGGGTTGTGGGTTGCGCGTGCGCTGTAACTGCCGTGGACGATCCGCAGCCGAAGGCAGAGCAGAAGTCGCAAGTGCAAGATACCCACTGGTGGAGCGAAATCCGGCTCGGCGGGCACCTGCTCGGTTTCTCCGCCGATGGCAAGCGGCTCGCGGCCACCGATGGCAAGGGGAAGATCGAAATCATGACCGTCCCTGAAGGCAAGGTCGTGACTCGCCTGGAACTTCCAGCGAATCAGGCGGTGTATGGCGAGTTCACGAAAGACGGCAAGCAATTCATCACCGTCAGCCCGGACGACAAGAGGATTCGATACTGGAGCCTCACGACCGGCAAGGAGATGTATGGAATCGACCTGCCGAAAACGAAAGCAAAGCTGCACTGGGTTGTCGGCTTCTCGCCGGGAGGAAAGACGCTCGCGTTGAAGATGGCCGATGGGATCATTCTGGTCGACACGGATTCGGGAGAAGTCATCCTGGAACTTCCCGGTGCTGGGCCGGGAGAGGGTTCGTTCAAGATGAAAGGAGGCGGGTTCTCTCCCGATGGGAAGCGGTTCGCCACGGGTACGAGCAAGAGTCAACTGGCGGTGTGGGATGTCGAGACCGGCAAGCAGTTAGCAAGCAGCCCCGTGCCGAAGTTTCCCGGTACCAGCTCGTTCGTCCACATCCAGTTCTCGCCGGACGGCCGATGGATCACGACCGCCAATGGAGGGAGCGTCAACTTCCCGATTCAAGTTTGGGACGCGAAGACGTGCGAGCTTCTGGCCGAACCGAGGAAGGAAAACAGCTTCACGACCTGCCTCTCCTGGACGCCGGTTCGAGTCGCTGTTGAGTGCAGCATACGAGAACGAGAAGCCCGGCGACTACCAGAACCGCATCGGGTACTTGCTCCACCATGTGAACCTCCACCCGGTGCCAAGTGACCTTCAGGTGGAACTGAATGCGGTGGAGTTGCTCGCCAAACTGGGCACGCCAGAAGCGATCAAGCACCTCAAGGCACTCGCCTCCGGAGCATCAGGCTCTCGCGTCACGAAAGAAGCGAAAGCCGCTCTGGAGAAACTGAAACCGTAAGTCGCGTCAGGAGTTCTCGAATGCGATTCCTTTGTCTGACGGACGAGGAGGTAGCGGGCGTAGTCATCCAGTGGGATGACCACGCCGCAAAGTCGCCGGAACTGGTCGCTGCGGCTCTCGCGGGTGGCTTCACCGAACGGGAGATTCGCCTCTCGCCTCTTGGTTCGCTAGAGGCGGATTGGAATCTTGGTGTGGGGTGTCACTTCCGCCGCGGAGCACGCGCCGTGATGGGCACGAACGGTACCGTGTTGCTCGAACTGCCGGAATAGTCTCCGCCCGTCGATTGGTCGGCACAATCCGCTTGCAAGAGCGACTAGGCTCAGTTTGGTGAATGTCTGTGAGTGTCGCAACCGGAGGGAGTGTCGAGTGATACTATACAAAAGTATCATATTGGGAGTGTGGTCGCTGTCTAGT
>JAKEEV010000683.1 GCA_022616395.1 Planctomycetia bacterium
CCAATCCGCCCAAGCAAGCTGAAAAGCTGACCGCGAATGTCCTCATCATCCGCCACGGACTCGATTCGAGCGTCTCGTCCCCGCTACCCGATGTCGCGCTTCCACGGCAGACGATTCCGTATCACCCTCTCGCTTGACGCGGTCGCCAATCCTCCCCCAGTGGAATGGTTTGGCGGCGTTCGGAGTGCTGAATGTGGCCGGGCGCGCGATGTGAGCTATACTCACCGGTACGCCCGTCTTTCGTGTTCGCGGTGACCCTCGCTTGCCCGCGGCACACTCCTACCTCCGGCTTTGGCACGCGACATGACCGCGTACGACCAGGCCGAACTCGCCCAGGCGCTGTTCGCCGAACTTGGTGATGCGCTGTTTCTCCTCGACCCGGACTCCGACCGGCTCATCGAGGTGAACCCGATGGCTCTGCGTCTGACGGGCTACTCACGCGCCGAGTTGCTCGAACTGCCCGCCACATATCTGTTCCGCTTCGAGTCCACCGGAGGAACTCAAAGGATCAAAGGCGCGTTCACCAAGACCATGATCTTTCACGGTCAAGATGGCTTCTTGCTGCGAACCCGCGACGACAACTGGATTCCGGTGAACTTGACCGTCTCGCGGTTGCACCTCGCGCCCAAAACGCTCGGACTGATTATCGCCCGCGACGACCGCGAACGGCGAAGCGCCTTCGTGCAAGCGCGCCGAGTGGAAGCCGAACTGCGAGCCGTGCTGGGGAGTTCGCCCGCGGCTCTCTGGAGCGCTGAGCGCGTGCCGGGGCCAGATGTGTTCGCGGGTTGGCAGTTCCGATACGTCTCTCCACTTCTGGCCCGACTCGCGGGCCGAGCCGCGGACTACTTCGACCACCCGTTCAAGTGGGCTGAAGTCGTTCACCCGCTCGATCGAGAGACTTACCGAGCTGCTGTTCGCAGGCTGCTCATCGCGGGGACCGACCTCGAACAACTCTATCGCGTGCAGGCGACAGACGGAGCGGTGCGTTGGGTGCGTGACCGGCTTCAGGTGGTGCGGGATCAGTCGGGCAGACCGACGCGACTGGATGGTTGCCTGGTGGACGTGACCGAGCAGAGACAGATTGAGGAAGCTCTGCGTCAGAACGAACAGCGATTCCGCGCGCTGGTCGAGAAGAGCCGAGATGGCATCCTGCTGTTCGATGAACGAGGAGCCATCCGTTACGCCAGCCCCGCCATCTTGTCGATTCTCGGATACGAACCGGCGAGTGTTCTTGGAAAGGACGCGTTCCACCTGGCTCATCCGGACGACCTGACGGAGAGCCGCAACAAGTTTGCTCACACGCTGGCTCACCCCGGAGAAGACGTGGCTCACACGTTCCGCGCGGTGGCCGCCGATGGAACGGTCCGCGTGATCGAGATGAATGCCTGCAACCGGCTGGACGATCCGAGTGTGCGGGCGGTGGTGGTGAATTATCGCGATGTGACCGAGCGCGAAGCAGCAACTCGCCAACTGGCCAGTCAGCACGCCCTTCTGGAAGGAATCTTCGCCTCCGTGCCGGACATCGTTGTTTACAAGGATCGCGAGGGACGGTTCCTCGGTTGCAACCCGGCGTTCGAGGCTCTCTGTGGCCGACCGGTCGCGGAGGTGATTGGGTTAGAGTGTAACGATCCGTTTACAGACGAGTGGGCCGCCCGCGTGCATGTGGCCGAAGAGACCGTGCTGACCAGCGGTCAGACCGTTCGCGGAAAGGAGTGGGTCACTTACCCGGACGGCCACAAGGCTCTACTCGACATCGCCATTTCTCCGCTTCGTGGGGCCGATGGCGGCATTCAGGGGCTAATTACCGTTGGCCGAGACGTGACCGAAGAGGACCGGTTGGAGGAGGAACTTCGGCAGTCGCACAAACTGGAAGCCGTGGGTCGGCTGGCCGGGGGAATCGCTCACGATTTCAATAACCTCCTCACCGTCGTTCTCGGCAACCTGGAGTTGATTCGCACTGGAGCGGCGGTTGGCAATGAAGCGGAGGAGTTGCTTGCTGCCACCGAACGAGCAGCTCGACAGGCCGCTGACCTGACCAAGCAGATGCTCGGCTTTGCCCGTCGGCAGCCGCTGCGCACCGCGACGGTTGATCTCAACGCACTGGTTCGCGAGTCGCTCGGACTGCTGCGCCGAACCATTGATGCGCGGATCACAGTTCACTTCACGCCGGCACCGGACCTCCCTCCGGTCGCGGTCGATCCGGTTCAGGTTCAACAGGTACTCATGAACCTGTGTCTCAACGCCCGTGATGCGATGCCTGACGGGGGAACACTCACTCTGGAGACAGCCAACGTCGATGCACTCCCGCCCACTTCGGAAGGTGCGATCACGGAGGGGAGTGGACTGAAAGGTCCACTGCGTGAATTTGTGCGTCTAAGCGTCTCGGACACCGGCATCGGGATGAATGACGCGGTGCGCGCGAAGATTTTCGATCCATTTTTCACAACCAAGGGCGTGGGGCAGGGGACCGGGTTGGGCTTAGCGGTCGTCTACGGCGTGGCCCAGGCTCACGGCGGTTGGGTGGATGTGACTTCCGCGCCCGGCTCAGGGAGCCGGTTTGATGTGTATTTGCCGCGTGGGGTGACCTCGGAGGAACTCATCGTCGCATCGGGTCTGCCGCAACTGTCGCATCCGCGCGGACGAGGAGAAACCATCCTGGTCGCCGACGACGAGGCCGGAGTCCGAGACGTGGCCCGAGTGGCTCTGGAAATGGCCGGTTATCGCGTGCTGTTGGCTGCCGATGGAGCTGAGGCTGTGAATGTGTTCCGGTCATCCGCGCATGAAGTCAAGCTGGTCGTTCTGGATGCCAGCATGCCGCATTTATCGGGCCGGCAGGTGTTCGAGACGATTCGCCGGATCGATCCCGCAGTCAAGGTACTCTTCGCCAGCGGCTATCACGGTGGTGGGCTATTGCCCGAAGGCTCGCCCGCCAACACCGCCAGGTTGCCCAAGCCCTACACACCCAGTCAACTCGCCTCCACCGTCCACGACATGCTCGCAGCGCCCGCGGAGTGATTGAGTAGGCCCGCCGAGCCGAGGCGGGCTTTCAGAGTAGTCATCACGCTCCGCGTGATGCCGCCGCGAAGCGGCGGAGAGAAAGACACATCACGCAAAGCGTGATGACTACTCTGAAAACAAGTGCCGCTTGGCAAGCGGCACCTACTTGTTACCCGACGAATTGCTCCAAAAACTTGCGGCTCTGGCGCAGGGCGCGTTTGCGATCATCGAGCGAGCCTTCATACGCGCGGTCTTCCACTTCGATACAGACCGGCCCGGAGTAGCCCGCATCGGTCAGAGCCGCGAAGAACTCGCCCCACTTCACATCTCCCAGCCCCGGCAACTTCGGTGTATGCCAGCCGAGACCGAGGATACCCACATCGTAAAGCTTCGCGTGATCGATGCGTTCATCTTTCGCGTGGACGTGAACCAACCGCGAGCCGAACTCCCTCACCGCCCGCCCGCAATCGATGAACTGCCAGACGAGGTGTGATGGGTCGAAGTTCAGACCCAGGGGCGCTTCCGGGAACGCCGCGAAGAGCCTCCTCCACAGCTCGGGGCTGACCGGCACGTTCTTCCCGCCCGGCCATTCGTCATCGCTAAAGAGCATCGGGCAATGTTCGATGCCGATTCGCACCCCGGCTGCCTTCGCTTCAGCCAGGATCGGAGTCCACACCTTCGCCAGTTGATCGAAGTTGGCGTCTACTGTCCTGGCGGGGTCGCGGCCGATGAAAGTGTTGACCACGCCCACACCGAGCTTCGCTGATGCCCGAATGACCTTCACCAAATGATCGCTGACCATCTTCCGGTGTGCCGGGTCGGGGTCGAGCGGATTGGGATAGTAACCCAGTCCCGAAATGTTCACGCCGTGGATACGCAGCAGGTCGCGAACCTGAGCTGCATCGTCATCACTGAACGCGGCGACATCCAGGTGGGTGATCCCCGCGTAGCGCCGATCCGCCTTACCGGGCGGCCAGCACATCAGTTCCACGCACGCAAACCCCTCGTCCGCGGCGAACGCCAGCACGCGCTCTAGCGGTTGATCGCCGAGAATAGCCGACACGAATCCCAGTTGCATGGCTCCCTC
>JAKEEV010000684.1 GCA_022616395.1 Planctomycetia bacterium
CTGAACGGCCCGCCGTTCGCCCGGAGGTTCCCGACATGACCCGTTCGTTGCTCGTCGTTGCGCTGGCGCTTGCGGTGGGATTGATGGTGATTGTCACGCCGGCGCAGACAGTGGCTCAGCCCCCGGCTCAACCCGGCAAGGCCAACCCGGAAGCCGAGGAGGTCGAGCGAGTCAGGAAGGCGATTGACAAGGGCGTCGGTTACCTGAAGGCCACCCAGGACAAGAAAAAGGGCCACTGGGAAGGGCTTGTCCTCAAGACGCTCGCGGACATGGACGGAGGAATGACCGCGCTGGCGACACTGGCTCTGCTCAACTGCGGGCTGACGAAGGACGATCAGACCGTTAAAGAGGCTCTGAAGTACCTCGAGAACCTCGAGCCGTCGAAAACATACGTTCGCGCCCTTCAAACGATGGTGTTCGCCGAGACTCGCGATCCCAAGTACCAGCCGAAGATCGCCAAGAACGTCGATTGGCTCCAGAAGACCGCCATCTTTCGGGGAGGCAAACTCGAAGGGTGGAGCTATCCCGGCGGGGATCGCGGGGACAATTCCAACACTCAGTACGCGGTGTTGGCCCTCTACGCGGCCAAGACAGCCGGGGTGAAGATCGACAGCGACTTGTGGGAAGCAGTGCAGGAGTATTACAGCCGCACACAGAAGCCCGATGCGCGCAACCCCAAGGGTGGATACTGGACCTACACCAACTACGGAGACAAGCATGCCAGTTTCAGCATGAGTGTGGCCGGTACTTGTGGGTTGTGGATCGCGCGCATGGGGCTGGACAAGAGCGAGCAGCAACTCAACGAGGCGACCGGAGTCGCGGCCAAGTGCGGTTTCTACTCTCAGGACGATGCCCTGGCCAAGGGAATGTTCTGGGTCGCGACCAACTTCAACTTCAATGAAGGGAAATCGTTCTTCTACAACTACTACGGAATCGAACGGCTCGGCCGGCTTTCCGGTCAGCGCTTCATCGGCAAGATGGACTGGTATCGCGAAGGGTGCGAGCGGCTGGTCAAGATGCAAAAGCCCGATGGCTCGTTCCTCTACACCGGCAATGAAGTGAGGAAGACCGGAATCGATAGCGGTTACCCGGCCATCACCACTTCGTTCGCGCTTCTGTTCCTCTCGAAGGGCCGCACGCCGGTCCTCATCAGCAAGTTTGCCTGGGGGAATTATCGCAAGGCCGAGGCCGCCAAGAACGAGCAGGCGGTTCTGACGGAATACGATGTGGACGACCAGACACCCGCAAAGATCGTCAACTGGAACCGCAAACACAGCGATTGCCGCAATCTGGTCGATTTCGCCAGCCGCGAAATCTTCGAGAACGCCCCGCTGTCGTGGCAGGTCTACGACATGCGTTTGCAGAACCTCACCACGCAAGACAAGATCGACTTTGAAGTGGGCTACCTCCTCCAGTCGCCGCTGCTTTACCTCAACGGCCACGGGAAGATGCCCTTCGTCACTCGACCGACCGAGACAACTCTCTCCGTGCCCGAACAGATGCTCAAGCGCTACGTCGAGGAGGGCGGGTTCCTGGTCGCGGAAGCCTGCTGCGGTGATCCAGAGTTCAAGAAGTCGTTCGAGGAACTGGTCGGCCGCATCTTCCCCAATAGCACACTCAAGAAGCTCCCGCCCGAACACGCCATCTGGCAGATGTTCCCCGGCATCACGCCTGCGGACTTCCCCGATCTCATGTACATCGACCGCGGATGCCGGACGGTTGCGATCTTCAGTCCCAAACCGCTTGCTGGATACTGGGAAGAAGCGCGATTCATGCCCGCCGACGGCCGCAACCCCAAAAACCAGGGCGAAAAGGCGTTCTGCCTGGGTCGCAACATCATCGCTTACGCGACCGGGATGGAACTTCCCAAGCCGAAGTTATCTCACAAGACGCTGGTGAAAGCGGCAGACACCGGCGTGGCCCGCAGCAAGTTCAAGCCGGTGCAGCTCCGTTACACCACCGAGGAACCGCCCCCCGCGTCTGACGCGCTTCGCAACCTGATGGCCTTCCTCGGTCAGAACGCCAAGCTCGATGTCACCCTGACGAGCGAAATCCTTCAGCCGGGCGACGACAAGCTCTTGATGTTCAAGTTCATGTATCTGCACGGCCGCAAGGAGATCAAGTTCGACGAGACGGCGATGGACAACATCAAGAGCAACTTGCAAACCGGCGGGTTGCTGTTGGCCGATGCCGCGTGCGCGGACTTCAAGCAGTGGAAGGCGTTCGACAAGTCGTTCCGCGAGGCGATGGCGAAGATGTTCCCCGATCAGAAGCTGGTAGAGATTTCTCCCAAAGGGTCCGACGGGAAGGATGACCCGCTCTTCAGGATCGCGAAGGAATCGGGCATTAACCTCCTGAGCGTGAAGTGTCGGCGCGAGAACGCGGAGGGCACCGGACCGGAGAAGGAACTGAGGAACTACCCGGTGTTACTTGAGGGAATCAAGATTGATGGCCGATGGGTCGTGATTTATTCGAAGTACGACATCGGCTGCGCGATCGAGGGGCACAAGTCGGCTGATTGCCTCGGCCACGACCAGCAAAGCGCGCTCTCCATCGCGAGTGCCGTCGTGCTCTACTCGTTGAAGCGGTAGAGGACGTTTCTGCCAGCCCAACCCGGTCGGCCTCTGAAGCCCCGGAGGGGCGAGAGATGGTAGCCTGGGGTGAAGCGAAGCGAAACCCCAGGAAGTGATCCACGCAAGAAACGCGAGCCCCGGAGGGGCGACAGAAACCCTTGCGTGTTCAACGTGAAGGTTCTGTCACCCCTCGGGGCTACTGGTTTTCACATCGGTCTTCCGGGGGTTGCGCTCCGTCTTCATTTGCTTACCCCATGTCGACCATCTCACACCCCTCCGGTCTACAAGAACCTGCGGTCTCGATCAGGAACCGTGTCACTCCCACATCCTCTGGAGCTTCTCGGCGTGTTTGAAGAAGTGCGCCTTCTCCGCCTCCTTGCGAGCCTGACGGTCGGCCTCACGCGGCCAACTCAGCGTCCGTCATCTGAAGTGGTTGCATCCGGTCCATCGCGGCCAGGACTTGCTCGATCTCTTCTGGGTTCATTGGCCCGTCGGCTTTCTCCGTGTCAGACGGACAGGTGCCGAGTGAACCAGTCCCTGGCCAGCCCGGCTACCTTCTCCAGCGCGCCAGGCTCCTCGAACAAGTGCGTTGCTCCCGGAACGACCGCCAGTTCCTTCGGACAAGTTAACTGTTCGAGAGCGTCCCGGTTCCAACTCAGGACCGGCTCGTCGTTCCCTCCGACAATCAGCAGTGTCGGTGCCCGCACCGATGACAGATCGTCCCACGCCAGATCCGGACGTCCACCGCGAGAGACGACCGCCGAGACCAACTTGGTGTGAGCGGCCGCAATCAGAGCCGCGGCACTGCCGGTGCTGGCTCCGAAGTAACCGACCGGCAAGCCGGCCATTTCCGGTTCTCGAATCACCCACTCCGCCGCGGCCGCCAGACGATTCGCCAGCAATGCGACGTCGAACACCTTCGCCCGATCCTCTCCTTCCTCAATTGTGAGCAGGTCCACCAGCAGGGTGGCGAACCCGGCCTCGACGAGAGTCCCCGCTACGAACTGATTGCGGGGGCTGTGCCGACTGCTCCCACTTCCATGCGCAAACACCACGACTCCGCCAGGCTTGCCCAACCACCTGAGTGTTCCCTGAAGGGTGTTCGGGCCGACCGGGATCGCGACTTCCCGGACTGGATCGCAGACACCGGAACCGATGGTTGGGTCTGGGCCGTCAGAGGAGTCAGACGGGTGAAGGATAGTACGGATCGTCAACATGAGAGTGCTCCCGTGTTCACCAGCGGTCCGTCAGAGGCGCATCCGTTGTACTCTTCAGGAGCCAGTGGTAACAGCCAGCAGGTACTTCACGCAGCCGAGAGTGAAGAACCGCGAACTGGCTCTGGAACCATGTCATTCATCCAGCAGATCAACTTGGCGGAGGATGGCAAGCGATTGGCTGAGAGCCTGCTCCGCGGTTCCTTCCATCGATACGGTGTAGACCAATCGGCTTCCATCCGTGCCGGGAGTTTCCCAACTGCTGGCGACTCGTAAGTAGACGCTCCAGTCCGCGTCTGATGCATCCCCTCTTCTCGCCTCCAGCCGCTGACGGATCGTCTCTGGATGAGCCTCGCAGACAAAGATGCCGGCCGGCTCGCCGAACCGGATCGCGGAATCCAGAAAAGCGCGGCGCTGGTGTTCTTTGTGGAACGTGGCGTCAACAATGACTCGGCGTCCTTGTCCCAGGAGCTTTTCGGCCTGACTCAGGCACTCGGCATACGTCCGGTCAGTCCACTCCGGCGAGTAGAGCGACTCTCGGACCTGCTGCGGAGATGGTTCGTGAGGAGGAAGACCGGCCAGGTTCTTGCGGATGACATCGGAGCGGATCACCTCGAACCCTGCACTCGCGCCGAGCATTCGCGCGAGCGTCGATTTGCCGCTTCCGGGAAGCCCCATCACCAGCAATAAGCCCGGCCGATTGCTTGGCCGCTCCAGTTCGGTCAGAGCCACCAGCCAGTGTGCCCTGGCCCGCACACTCGCGGCCGACCGTTCGGACTCGGGCACTTCCTTTTCCGCCAAGAGGAGGCCATCGACCATTCCGCGAACCGATGCCCGATACGCGGTGTAGAGTGGAAGCAACTCCCGGCCCTCCTCGTCCTCCGAGGCACGAAAGTAGGCGTCTGCGAATGCTCGGCTCAAGTCTCTTCGACCGTGAAACGCCAAATCCATAGCCGCGAACGCCATGTCCGCGACCGGATCAATGAACCGGAACCGCTCGTTGAACTCGATGCAGTCGATGATGACCAGATCACCGGGCGGGGCTTGTTCGGGGAACGAGTAGATGTGGTCGAGGTGCAAGTCTCCGTGGCAGTCGCGTGTTCCCCCTTGAGTTGCTCGCTCCTCGATCAGCGGTCGGAGCCGGGCTAGTGTTTCCTCCGCGCGCTGGCGGGTCCGGTCGAAGACACTCCGGCTGGCTGTGGTCGCGATGTGGGGAGCAGCCCGGTCGAAGACATCTCGAATGTTTTTGGCGACCACGTCGAACCGACCGAAAGACGCGATCCGCTTGTTCGTTTCGGCCGCTCGATGGAAAGCGGCAATGCGCTGAGCGATGGCCTCAACCAACTGAGTATTCACCTCCGCGCGACGGAGCCTCTCCAGGACGGTCGACTCATCGGGCAGGCGCTTCATCTTCACCGCCCACTCGAGCACCTCGCCCTCCGCTTCGATGCGCACACCGTGAGGAGTCTGCACCACGGGCACCACACCCAGGTAGACATCCGGGGCCAGTCGGCGGTTGAGTCGGACTTCCTCGCGGCAGAAGTGAAGCCGCTTTTCCAGAGTCGTGAAGTCGAGGAACCCCGGATCGACTGACTTTTTGATCTTGTAAACGGAGGCACCGGCAAGGAACACGGCCGAGATGTGAGTCTGCCGGACCTCCACTCTCTCGACCGGATATGGATAGGCCGTTGGATTGGTCAGAGCATCGATCAGGCGGGGCAGATCCATCCCAAATCCTCAAAAGGCCGTTCTCCGATCCGCGACATTGCCCGGCCGGGGATCACTCTGGTCCCGGCCGCGCTCGACTCCGGCTTCCTCCGCTCCTTCATGCCCGCGCGGATTTCGCGCAGAACTTTGACGCAAAGAACATTCCGGAAAACCAAGCGAGGCACCGAATCGCCAGCGAGTCGTCCGCACGGACTTGGTGAACAAGTGTCGACATTTCGGACAGTCAGGATGCCAGAATGCCAGAATGCCACTTCTGGGATTTGGCATTCTGACTCCCTGCCCGCCTCTGCGGTGCTCAATCATCGAACGGATTGGCTGGTGGTCTGCTCCTCTCCACCTTCATGAGGTGGTTGATCCGTCCCCACTCGCCGGGCAGTGGTTCGAGTTCAGGAAGTGGTGCAAGGTCGCGGGTGTTTATTAACTTCACGGATGTGTCGCGCCAGTACCACACCGGCAGACCTCCTTCGTGGCGTTGCTCGGACTTGATCGTTAACTCTTCCTTTGCCCGCACGATGGTCCGCCAGCCAATTCCGCGCTCGGCCGCGAGTTGCTCCAACTCCACGACTGCGCGCGGGCCGTTCGCCAGTTCCAACCGGAGGAACTCGGCAGCGCGCTCACGCGGTCGGCGAGCGATCTCCTGGGACGCGGAAGAGCCGCACAACTCATCGGCGGTAAGATCGACTCGCCCGACCCACTGGAGCGCGGGGCCGGTTTCGCTTGTCGATAGCCGGAAGCCCAGCGAACGGGCCAGCGGGCCGACGTTGGTCTTCGTCATCGCCAACACGCGAAGATCTGGATCATCCGGGTGACGGGACAGAAGCAAGCCCGTGCGCGCAGCACCCACAATGCCGATGCTTCCGCTTCCGCGATAGACCGCGCTTGGTCCGCTCGTCTTGCTCAGGTGCCGAACAAGCAGGATGGCGCAACCTGTCTCGGACGCCAGTGCAGTGAGCGGACCCAGCGCTTGCCGCACTCGCTGATCGCTATTCGTGCAGACTCGTGGAGGAAAGAAGCTCATCATCGGGTCAATCACCAGGAGTTCCGCACCGTGTTCGTAAATGATCCGAGACAGTTCTGGAATGCAGTCCGGGAATTGCGGAAGTGGGTCAGAGGTGCCCGGACTGGCCGCGACAATCACTCTTGCAAGATCGGCCCCGGCTGCTCCCGCTCGCGGGCGAATCGTGTCAGCGGCATCGTCTTCAGCGCTCATGAGGAGCGTTGAGAGCGGACGCTCAAGCAGTTGACCATCAGGCAGTGGACCGGCTCGGCTGATTCGAGCCGCGAGGTCAATCGTGAAGAATGACTTCCCCGTACCGGGGTCGCCATCGAGGATGGATAACTTTCCGCGAGCCAACCACGGCTTCCACAACCACTGAATGGAAGCCGGAGCGATTTCGGAACAGGCTCGCGCCGGTAGCGGGAGCGGAGTTGCTTCAGACATGATGGAGTTTCCGTGAGGTGATTCCGCGATGTGAGGGAAGACTCAGCGCTACGGGTGGGCGCTGGGGCAGTCGCGGATCACCCGCGACCAATTAATGATAATTTGTATACTATACAGGAATGAAGTCAAGGGGAAGAAGTGAAGCCCCACTGGTTGTTCGTTGGAGTCCCGGCTTTAGCCAGCGCTTGAAGACCGGCTAAAGCCGGGACTCCAACCAAGATCCGCTACTTGCCCTTCGAAATGCTCAGTGTTACTTTGCGAACCGAGAAGTGATCGTCACCTGAGAATACCAGATACAGAGTCTTGCCGTCAGCGCTCATCCACTTCGTGGGGAAGCTCGCGGTCTCTCCGGGGCCAACGTCCCACTTCCGCGTACTGAACACCGTTGTCCACGGTCCCCACGGTTCGGGAGCATCGAAGATCGCGAAGCCGCCCTCGAATCGCGTATCGGTTTTCTTCCCCTCCGTGCCCGGCGCGATCTGCACCCACAGGTAGCGCTTCAGTCCCGCGTTGTAGGTGATGCCCGAGCGATAGCAGCGGCCCTTGTGAGTGAACACAGCCCCGCGATCCGCGACGAGTTTCGTCCACATCGGCTGCCCCTTGGCGTCAAGCCCCTTGAAGAACTCGTAAGCTCCTTGCTCCTTGATCTTTCCTTTCGGAACACGAGCGAGCACCATGCGGTCAGCGGGCTGATAGGCGCTGGCGGAGTCGTGCGAATAGACATAGACGAACTCATCGCGTGCCCCGGCGTAGTTCTTGCCAAAGTTCAAGAAGGTCGGGTAGCCGAAGCTTGTGGTGAACTTCCAGTCGGCCCATTCCCACTCCTTTCCGCAATCCTTCGACCACGCGAGTTGCGCGTTGCCCGCGTTGCGTGCCCACATGTAGAGAATGCCGTCGATCATCAGCATCCCGCTGGCCTTCTTGCCGGCTTTCCCCTGTCCGCGATTCTCCGCGGTCGCGGAGCGGATGTTCACACCCGTGAACGTGTCTGGACTGCCTTCAATGCGAGCGATGCCCAGGCCAAGTTTCTCCGGTGTGAATGGCGCAAAGCCGTTCCCGTCTCCGTAGGCGGTGTAGAGGTGGTCGTCATCGCCCCAGGTCAGCGGCCAGTTATCGCTCC
>JAKEEV010000685.1 GCA_022616395.1 Planctomycetia bacterium
GCTTTTCGTTCTCGTAGGCGAAGTAGAGGCGGTCAGCACGCAGGCGCCTGATGGCGGGAGTCTCTGACGCGGAGAGGAGTTTCTGCAACTCGGCGGACGAGAGCTTCCACTCCACGGGTTTCACGTCATCGACAACACGCAACTTGCCACCAACGACCCACTCGGAGTTCTTTCCACCGAGGTGCTTTGTCATTGCAGCAGAGAGCCACTCGCCAAGCGCCTTGTCCTGGCCGCGAATCCCGAAGACGACGAGGTTGCCGGCCTTGTCGAAGCGGGAGCCGTCGAACTTGAACTGGTCGGCCCCCTTCTCGCCTTTGGCACCGGCGGCGTTGGAGGCATTCTGAAGAAGAACGTGCGGGTGCTTTGTGTCTGCGATCCGTTTGACTCCTCCGAGGTTGAACTTGACCTGAGGAGCCTTCAACCGCTCGCGAAGCAAGTCCTGAACTTCGGTTTTGAGCAAGTCGAAGGGGGGTTTCTCGTCTGCTTTGGCCGCGGGTGCATCCAGAAACACCCCGCTGACTTTCACCTCACCCTTGTCGGATTCAAACTTGTCCACGCGCAGGCGTTTTTGCAGTTCGGTTCCTTCGGAGAGCTGCTTTTGAATGGCGGCGATTTGCTTTTGGGCTTCGGGCGCGACTTTGTTCGCGTCCTGAGCCGAAGCGGTAGCAGATGCCAGCGCCAGCACTGTGACGAGCGCGGCGAGCGTGACAGAGCGGAACGGGATTGACAGGGGCATGTGTTCCTCGCGGAGTTCAGACACCGGGGTCCGTCGAGTCCGGGAAACCGTCCCTGGTTGCCGGCGGTTCATCCACCGGCGGTGGTTCGACTGGTTGTTTGGGTTTCTCGTCCGCGTCGTGCGGTCGATTTCGTTCGTCAGCAGGTTCGTCAGCCAGTTCGTCAGCAGGCGGATCGTGCGGAAGGTCGATCATCAGATCGGCCACATCCGGGGTAATGACGAAATCTTCCATCGGGGCGAGCGGTTCGGGCTTCTTCGGAGGTTTTGATACTTCGGTTGTTCCGACCCCCTCACCCGCCTCCAACGCTTCGCGTTGTTCGGCGACCTCTCCCCCGCCGTGCGGGGGAGAGGTGATATGGTTGTCCTGCTCCTGAAAGCTCGCCGATGTCTCAGCGACCCCCACCTCTCCCCGTTGGGGAGAGGTCGCCGCAGACTCTCGCCTTGCGAGAGTCGTTGCGGCGGGTGAGGGGATTTGTTCTTCTCTGTCGGTTTCTTCCACGACCGGCTCACTCGCCCATTCCACTTCCTCATTTCCTCCGCTGATGCGAAGGACGACGAGCGTGCAGTCGTCGTTCACCATGTCGTTTGCGCTGCGGAGCGTATCGAGTTCCGCGCGCCAGTCGGCCTGGTTGATTGTCTCGAATCGCTTCCACTCCGGGCCAGGACCGAGCGCTGCGCTTTTGAATAATCGAACAGCCACTGCGTCTGTTGCCAGCACGAAGCGGTCACCGGGCTGGCATGTCCCTTCCGCCGCGATGGCGAGTGTCCTGAAGCCGGGACTCGACCGGATCAAAAGCGGAGCCGAGCCGAACTGATCGGCCGCGACCACTGGGAACGTCGAGAGCAACTGGCCGTCGCGAATCCAGAACAAGCTCGCGTCACCGACCGCACAGGCTCGCCAGGGGCGGACGCCATCAGCATTCGCTGGCCCAACTTCCAAGCCCAAGAGAGTCGCTGCCGCACCGACGCTGTCCACTTTCGCTTTCTTCGACCAGTTCAGGGTATCGTAATTGATTGCCGAGCGCCACTCCGAACGGAGCCGATTTATCCAGTTATTCAACAATACCGGATCGCGTGTGTTCGGGCGTTCCGCAAGGAACTGTTTGCCTAACTGGTCGGCCCAGGCTCGGCAGTAAATCCCGGTGCTGGCTCCATCAGCGACCACCGCGACACCCGCGCCGGCATTGATCGTGAAGGCATCTTCCCACTGTTCGGGCGTGTTGCCCATCTTCTGTGCCCACATCCCGCGAGCGTGGCTGAATCCGCCTTCAACTTCGGTCCACGCGATTGTGTCTTCCTTCCAGGAACAAGAAAAGACTGCATCCCAGAGATCGGTAAGATCCCAGTCGTTGATTGCCAGCCCACAGCGCGCGGACTTACCCGCGTCGGTGTTTTCGGGCAACTCGCCGGAGAGTTCCCGGAGTTTCACCCACGACTCGTCAAGAGATTCGGACCAGTTCCCCGCCGAGACCGGTTCAACGCCGCTTTCAAACACGTAATGCAACAGGCGAACCGGACCGTAGCCGGTGGTTAAGAGACCAAGCGAGCGGGCGATGCGAGCGTAACTGTCGTCCAGACCATCCGCCGCGGTGCAGTGGAGAACCACCGGCGGCCGAGCCGCGTAGCGACCGGTCAGCCACACCGAGACCATCTGATACACGCGTGCCAGAGCCGCTGAGGGGCACGGTTCGCCTTCGCAACCGGGGATCACGGCCCACTTGCGCGGCTGGCCCTCGACATCGCGAGGAACCGCCGGCATCTCGACGATTTCCGTGATTGGAACCAGGCGCGGGTTCGGTTCGCCATCAGGCAACAGGGAGACGAGAAGCGGTGAGCCGTCTTCGGTTGTGTGGTAGCCGAGCACGGCCACATCAAGCGGGCCGACCGCGTAGCCGGCCGCAACCGTGTTCACCAGCGCATCGAGCAGTTCATCAGCCAGTTGCCGAATAGCCGCAAACGCCACGGCTTCCCCGCGACCGGTGACCACTTCCGCGGTCATGCCAGCCGACAGGCGAAGCAGCAGCACCAGACAGCCCGGCGGCGGCTCGGCGGTCTCGGTCATTGGTCCCTGGTCATTAGTCATTCGTCGCGCGACTCCGATTGAGGGGCCGGGTGGGTCAAGCCGGCTCGCCAAGAACTCATGACCAATGACTAATGACCAATCACCGCAAGTGCGGAGGCAATGTCGCGGCGGCGACCACCTGCGTCCCGACGTTCAAGAGCTTCAAGAGGCTCACCGCGTCCGCGTTGAAGGCCATCGCCTTACAGCCAAGCGGAGCGGAAATCCCCTTCACCTCGGCCATGTGTCGCAGCTTGTCCGGCAGCGGGCTGGACATGTTGAAGAGGTCGCGTGCGTATTCGTCGGGAAGCGCGCTGTCTGTGGGTGGGAGAAACACCGGCTGAGCATCACGACCCGACAGGTGGCAGTTGAACAACAGCAAGTTGCCGTCCGCGGTCGAGATGCTCTTCAAGTCCTCCGCGAACGGAACCGGCATCCCGTCGGTGGATTCGCCGTCGGTCAGGTTAATTACCATCGGCGGGAAGCTGCTAGAATGCATGTCGATCCACGCGCGAATGACCTGCGCGCAGTAGCCAAGCGCGGTACACATCGGAGTGCCGAACATCTCGGTTGGTGCTGGCGAGCGGAACCAGACGGGGAACGCGATCTCGCGTTCGACTTCCGTTAGCCCACCAGCGCCGTCGTCCACGAACTCCTTCTTTCTCCGCTGCTCGATCTCCAGCGGGTTATCGTATAGCTCGGTGATCGAAACCAGATCGCGACCAGCGAGCGCCCCGGCAAAGAGTGGTCGGACAATCGCGACTCCGTTGGAGTCGGTCGTGTAGCCGATCAGTCCCACATCGAAGTAGTTTCGGGGCTTCTCCTCGCCCTTCTCGCAACTGGTAATCAATTCCTGGAAGAAGCGGTTGATCGCAGTGGACACCGTGTCCATCTTCGCTCTGGGTGTGCCCGCGATGCCATCGAGCATCGAGTTGGACAGGTCAACTAAAAACACGATGCACCCAGGATTCGCCCGGTCAATTTGCATGTCGTAAGGCATGAGAGGTACCTCAAAAGTAACTTCGGGAACGGGTGGATTGTTAAGTGTGGTCCGCTCGCTCCGCGAGCGGCAAAGATTGTAGTCCTCACGCGGAGCGTGAGGTGTCTTTCCTCACGCTCCGCGTGAGGACTACAATCCCGACCGCCGCTCCGCGGCGGGCAACTTTGTGCTGTCAAAACGTCTTTTCGCACACCATACAGTATCTCGTGCCGGGCGCGCCAGGCGATTTGCGTCCACAAGTCGGGCACGCGTCCGCGTCGCTGACTTTCGGGCCACTCGCGGGCACAGTCGGCGCGGCTGGCGCGGGCGGTTTGGCGGCAGCGGGCGCGGGTGGCGCTTTTGGCTTGCTCGGCGCAGGCGAAGCGACCGGGGCCGGCATCGGCGGCTTCACCGACGCGGGCGCGGGTGGCTTCATCGGTGCCGGAGGCGCTGTGGGTTTCGGAGCAACAGGCGCGGGCCTGGCAGCAGCCGGGGAAGCCGGCGCGGGTGGCTTCGCGGGCTCCGGACGCGGAACGGGCTTCCCCTCATCCACATCCAGAATTGACTTCGTCGCCGGCCGAGCGGGCGCGCTGGACATTGGCATCGGCATCGGGATGTCGTCATCCGCGGTCATCGGGTCAGGTTTCGGCGCAACGGACTTCTGCGCGATGGGTGCCGGTGGAGGAACAACCGGCGCGGGCGCGAGTACCACCGCGGGCGAAACGGGTCGCTTCGGCATCGCGGGCGCTGGTGCGGGCGCGGGTGGAACGGGCCGCGTGGATCGCTTCGGCACTGGCGGAGGAGTTTTCGCCAGCGTTGGTGCGCTCAGAGTGCGCACGATCACCGTCACGTTCCCCGCGGTGCGCACATCGCCATCAAACACAATCAACTCCCGCCGCGACAGAACCTCCTCGCACTGAACCTTTCCGTCTCGAATTGAGTATCGCAGAGCAACATCAGGCGCTCCTCGTGCCCACACAGTACAAGAGCGCGCATCGCTACCGACGGCCACCGGCTCCGAGCCGAGGTTCACGGTAATCATCTCGCGGTCGCCAAAGCGCACTTCAAGCCACGCCCGGCGGAACGCGGCTTCGACAAACGCGACCATGAGGCCAATGCAAAAGCCCAACAGAGCCGCTCCGCCGAGGCGACCAACCCAGTCCTTGACTTCCGACATGAACCAAAACGTCAGCGCGCCCAACAGCCCGCCTCCGAGTCCCGCGAGAGCGGCCTTCTTGCCATCCAGATTCGGAATGAAGAAACTCACGCCCCAACCAAGCAGGACACCAAGCAGCATCCAGCCCACCACGAACCCCAGCTTCGCCACACCCACTGATACCAGCACGAAATACAGCGACTGACCAACCGTTCCCGACACGAACCCGGCGATAATCGCTCCGATGATTACCACCGCAATCGGCACCCGCCCGCTGGCGAACATCGGCTTACCGAGATACTTGTTCTGCACCGCGACAAGAGCCAGACACAATCCAACAGCGAGTAGAGCCGTCCAGAACCCGATGGCCAGCACCATCCACAGCGAGAATTGCACGACGGGTTTGGTAATGGTGAGTTGCGGATCGATGGAATGACTCACGCGGTCGCCGGTCGCAACGAGTTTGATTCGCGTCTTACCGGGAACGGCCGCGTCAGTGGTCTTAATCAACAACTCGCCGTCGATCTGGCTTGGTTCAAGGACAAGTGGTTCGGCCGTGACGTGTGCGGGTAAACCCTCGACCTTCACTTCTACCTTGCTGTGGAAGAACTCGCGGCTGATCGCGACTGGTACTTTGAGTGTCGTGGCCGGCGGCAACTCGAACTCCGGCGGCGCGAACAACTCGATGCGCGGCTCAAGCTGGAACTCGTAGATAAGCTTCTTCGCTCCGCCGTCGGGTGTATCTTCTTTCTGAATCGTCCCCACGAACTCCTTACGTTGACCCCCGTGCAACACGTTGATCTTGTAAGTCGTCTCGGTCGGCCCTCGTGTGGAACATCGCTTGAAGAAGTTCAGGTAGACGCGGTACCGGCCCATCGGA
>JAKEEV010000686.1 GCA_022616395.1 Planctomycetia bacterium
AAAAAAAGGCGCCCAAAAAATCGGCTTACACCAATGGCGGACACGTTGCTACCGCCCGACTGCTCAAACAGAATGAATGACCATGTTGGAAGCCCTGGCCCTTCAGGCTGCAAAACTCTTCGCTCTGGTTCCCTGGGCGTTGCCCTGGGCTATGTTGTCACAGCCCTTCAGGCTGAAATCCAAATCCCAAACACCGACCACTAGCGACTCAACATACCTATGCAAAAATCTCATACCCGTGCATGTGCAACAGCCACAAAAACGGTTCCGCGACTCCGTAAGGGACAATCGTGCGCTTCGCCATGTTCTTGATGCCCAGTTCCGCCTTGATCAGGCTCACCGATGAGATCGGGAAGAACATCACCTGCGGACCGACGTAGCGTTCGATGACTTCAATAATCTTTACTCCACGAAACATCAGCGGGAGGAAGTCCTTCACCAGTTCGCTGCGCTCTGTGATCGTGTGGAGGGTCGTTTCCTCCGGGGGCGGATTGAGTTCGGTATTGAGATGGTCAATGACCGGGATGACCTGTCCTTGAATGGGGTTTTCGGTCAGCAAGAGATCGAACTTGGTGATGCACACCGCGACCGGAACGGGGATTCTGCGACCGACACCGACACTGCGAGCCTCGCGCATGTCGGACATGAACTCACTCAGCGCGACGAGCTGACGTTCGAGCGTGACCTTCCCGCCGTCGCCATCAAGTTGCGTTGGGTCGAGGAACAGCATGAAGCCGTCCATCTTCACCGCCTGCTTCTTGAGGCGGTCCATGTCGATTTTCTGGTTGACCAGCTCGCCCGCGTAGTCGAACAGGTTCAAGAGCGCGGTATTTGGCCCGGCCCGGTCCGCGTCGCACACTTCGAGCATGACCGGATCGGGCATCACGTGTGGATTACCGCCGGCATCCTTCTTGTAAGCGAGAATCAGTTCGATGATCTGGTTAAATCGTTCGTCGCCGAGCGAAACAGCAGGCTGAAGCGTGGCGATGGTCGGCGCGATTTGTTTACGAACCTTGTCGTAACCGGTGGCGAGCATGTGAGTCTTGCCGCTGGCGCGCACGCCAACCACCGGGAAGCAGAGCCTGCGTACTTTCTGGTAGCTGCGCAGGAAGCGAAACCCGCACGCCTTGCATTCGATGTAGCCGCTTTCGGTTGGTGGATCGGCCAGCGCTTTCGCTTTTGGTTTCGGTTTCGGTTTCCCCTTGCTGGTTCGACGTGATTTTGAGTCTTCCTCCTCGTCCAGAGAAAGCGGGGGGGCGTGCTTTTCGACAACGAGCTTCTCGCTGAAGCAGCGCGGGCATTTGCGTGCATCCGCCTTAATGATCGCGGCTTCTTTCCGGCGAGCGCGCAGATACGGCCATACCGACAGACCGAGCAACATCACCGCACCCGCGCATCGGATACTTGTCCACATGACCGTGCGCAGTTTCGCGTCGCTGGTAAGTTCGTCGAGTTTGGTCCGGTCGGTCGCGAGTTCTTCTTTCTGGGCTTTCGCTTCATCCGCCAGCAGGTTCGCCAGACGCGCTTCCGTCGCGGCCGTGCGCAGACGCTCGTGAGTGTCGTTTTCGCCCTGTCGCAGAATCTCTTCGACCGGATCCTTCTTGTTGGGCACCGCGACCAGAGCCGCCCAGCCATCCACGACCGCTTTCCACTTTTTGTCGGCGTTCGCGGTTGTGGCGTTCGCCTTCTCGGTTAACTCTTGAGTATCCGCGGTCAGTTTGGCTTCTTCTCGCACGGCCCACGGCCGACCGTCAGGCGCAGCGCTGCCGGAACAACCAGACACAAGCATCAGAGCCAGCAAAGCCGCGGTGGCACCCATTCGCTGCGCCTTGCGAATCGCGACTCGCCGTAAGCGTTTGCCCAGCCTCACCGCCACCAGAAACACAACCACGGCCCACCCAACGAGAACCGCGTCGAAGATCGTCGGCTTGAAGCCGGGAAGCGCGCCGGTATCAAAGTCGAACCCGTAGGCCGATTGTTGCTCGTCGGTGTACTGGCGGAAGGCGATGCGCTGACGATACACGTCTTCCCAGTCCTTCTTCGCCTCATCTCGGCGCGCTCGGGCGTTCTCGGCGAGTTTGCGTGATGCTTCTCGCAACGCCTTGTAGTTCTCATCGAGGATGGGTCGCAGTTCGGTGAGCACCACGCCGGGATCCTGGAATCGGCCAACGGCCGCTCCGGGGGGACGAGGAGTTGGAAGCTGTTCGAGTTCCCAGCCAGCGACATCCTGTCGGGCTTGCTGCATCTGCCATTCGAGTCGCAGAGCAACGAGCTTGTCGGGGGAGGGATCGGCTTGTTGAGCCTGAGCCTGACCCGATAGCGCTGCCGCGACAATGGCGGCGAGAATGCACCAACGACAATGCCGGGAG
Organism: Planctomycetia bacterium; assembly: GCA_022616395.1. Taxonomy (GTDB): domain Bacteria; phylum Planctomycetota; class Planctomycetia; order Gemmatales; family Gemmataceae; genus Gemmata. Next base: position 2,370 of record JAKEEV010000686.1, read on the forward strand.
CGAGAATCAGACATGACGGTGTGTGTAGAGTGGCGAAGGTCGCAAAGATTAACCTAAGGGGCGAGTCTGGCGACCGCAAGCACATTTGTCTTGGCGCTGGGGCACTTGGTGGCGGAATCCCTCAGTTTGGAAGTCGAAACCGGGCCGCGAAGTGAAGACTGCCGCGAGAAAAGAACGACGCGAAACGTGAGAAATGAACTGGTCAGCGGAGCGGGAGGGATTCGAACCCTCGGTACGGGGAAACCGTACACAGCATTTCCAGTGCTGCCTCTTCAACCACTCGAGCACCGCTCCGTGGGTCATCCTGTTCGACACGCGAACATGTCGAACGGTTCACCCGTGACAGCATAGCGAGGCGAACCCGACCCGCAAGGGTCGCGGGTCCACCCACCGCCCTTGCGGGCGGGGTTCGCCTAGCACGCGGCGTGCTTGCGTTTCTTTCCGACGCGGCCCAGCTTCTCGACCTTCTCGATGTACTCGCAAGCGTCCGGCACGTTGCAAGACGTATCCCCCATGTCCACTTCTACCGTCCCGATGGCCTTCCCCACTTCCTTCGCCTTCTTGGTGAGCGATGCGATGTAAGTACCGACCGCGATCACGAAGTTGTTCATTGAATAGCGCACGCGGTTCGGCGCGGAGCCGATTTCGTTCTTCACGCGGAGCAAGAGCTTCTCGACTTCCGCCAGATCGAGTTCGGAATCGGCTTTGACGGCCACCAACGAGCCGTAAGTACACCAGCCGGCGTTGGCGATCATCTCGGAGTTGTTATCCATCCAGTCGAGCGCGAGTTCGCGACCGAACTTCGATTCCGACGCCACCCACGGCACCGTGTAGCTACTGAGCATGTTCCAGTACGCGCCCTTCACCCACTTCTGCAAGTCGGCTCTGGTCATCTTCGCGGGATCGGCAATCATGCCGGCGAAGTACATCGCGTCCGAGTTGCCGCTGTCGTAGAGTTCGAGCGCGAGTGCGTGATCAGTCTTGATCTTCTTCTGAAGCACCTTCAGGTCACCGACTTTCACACCGAAGAACGGCTCCTTCGCTCCGTGCTTCATCAGGGTCTTCTTGGTCTGCTCGCTGCCGAGCTTCTTGAGTTGGGCCAGCACGTCCTTCGCGGTCATGGCGAATCCTTGGTGTAGAAGAGGAATGGCCACAAAAAGCACAAAGGGCACAAAAGAAATCAGAAGAGAAGAAAGAACCAAAAGATTGAGTTCAGTTCAATCTCAGTTCTTCTGTATTCTTTTGTGCCCTTTGTGCTTTTTTGTGGCCATTCCTCTTCTCTGTCCTCTGCGGTTACAGCACTCCTTTGATTGGCGTTCCCACCGGTAGGAGAGGAATGGATCGGCCTTCGCGGTCGTGCAGAACGGTTCCCAACTCAATACCGAGCGCGCTGTAGATTGTCGCGGCGGTGTCGGCAGGCGAGTAAGCCGCGGTGGTTGGGTCGGAGCCGTGCTTGTCGGTGGTGCCAATCACCTGACCGCCCTTCACTCCTCCGCCAGCGAAGAAGATGCTTCCCGTGCGTCCCCAGTGATCGCGACCACCGTCCTTGTTGATCTTCGGCGTGCGGCCGAAGTCGGTGAGGAACACCACGAGCGTTTCGCCAAGTCTTCCGCGTGCTGCAAGGTCTTCCAGAAGCGCTGCAAATGCGCGATCGACGCCCGCGAGGTGATACGGGCGCTTCGCCAGTTCGCAGACATGCGGGAAGTTCTGGCCGGGTGCGTTGTGCTGATCCCAGAGGTTGCCGTATTCGGGATCGTAACCGTAATCGACCATGACGAACGGTGCGCCAGCTTCCACCAGTCTGCGAGCGAGCAAACATCGAGTGCCGATCTTGGTTTTGCCGTAGTGGTCGCGGACCTTGTCCGGTTCGTTGCTTAAATCGAACGCGGCCCGCACGCTCGGCGAAAGCAGCATGTCGAACGCGCCTCGAAATTCATCCGCAATCGCGGATGCCGGCTCGGAGTGTTTCAGCGCGTTGTCGAGTTTCTCGCGCAGTGTGCGCCGACCTTCGAGCCGGTCTTTGTCGAGACCCGCGCCAGGACGAACAGCTTGGCGAGTGAACTCTTCTTCTGGTGCTTCCTTCACTCGCGCCGTGAAGTCTTCGTTCTTTGCCTTTCCGCCGGTCATGAATGGGCCGTACTGCCGACCGAGCCAACCGCCCACGAAGAGATTCTTGGGAGGAGGACCAGGACGTGTTGTTCCGGGCACCGCGACGTAGCCGGGGAAACCCGCGCGCGGGCCATTGAGTTTCGACATCACGGCGCCGATGTTCGGCTCCGTGTCGATCTGTTGAAGGTTCACCATGCGGCCAGAAAGCGCCCGCGCTTGCGCCTGGAAGTGGTCATCCGTGCCCGCGGCAAAGGTGCGAACAAGCGCGATCTTGTTCGTCTGCTTCGCCAGTTGTGGCATCACTTCGGTAAAGCGTACGCCGGGAAGCGTGGTTTGAATCGTGTCGAGCGTTCCACGAATCTCTTCTGGAGCGTCCGGCTTCGGATCGAACGAGTCGTGATGCGTGACTCCACCCGCCAGCCACAGATAAATGACTGACTTGGCCTTTACCGACGAATGCCCGCGCGCAAAAGGCAGCGCGGAAGCGGCCACGGCAACGCCACCAGCACAAAGAACGTCGCGACGAGAGAGGAGAGCAATGGGCATGGCGGGAATCCTTTGGCGGGAACCCGATTATGCTCCAACCGCGCACCAATTACAATGAGATTGATGAGCGCGATTTACCTCGACCACAACGCAACCACTCCGCTGCTTCCCGAAGCGTGGGAAGCGATGCGCGATGTGCCTCCGGGTAATCCATCTTCAGCACACACTGTCGGTCGCAAGGCTCGGCAGGCTCTCGAAGACGCGAGAGAGAAGGTCGCGGCGCTACTCGGTGCGTTCCCGGATGAAGTAACCTTCACCAGCGGAGCAACTGAAGCGAACAACATCGCGGTGTTTGGACTTCATCCCACGCTCGCCTTCGCTTCCCACATCGAACACCCTTGCGTCATCGAACCGCTTCGGCAGCTTGAATCGCGGGGAGCTGTGGTTGAGTGGCTGCCGGTGGATGCTCGCGGGGTGATCGAAAGTAGATCACTCGCTCCGCAAGCGGATTCGCTTGTCTGCATCATGCTCGCGAATCACGAGACTGGAGCGATTCAACCAGTGCGTGACATCGCGATGTCACTACCGCCCGGAGCGATGATTCACTGCGATGCAGCTCAGGCAGTGGGTAAGATCGCGGTGAACTTCCACGAACTGGGAGCAACCACGCTCACCGCGTCCGCACACAAGTTCGGCGGGCCGAAGGGCGTGGGCGTGCTTCTGGTCAAGCGCGGAACGCAACTCAAGCCACTGACATACGGCGGACACCAACAGCACGGCCGACGACCCGGAACCGAACCCGTGGCTCTGGCGGTGGGACTGGCAGCGGCGCTGGAAGTTGCGGTTGGGCACCTGGACGAGAACCACGCGAAGCTCGAAACACTCCGCGCGCGTTTGTGGAGCGAACTTCAACAGATGTGTTCGCCGGTTGTACTCAACGGGCCGGAAATCGGAGCCGCGGATGTAATTCCTACAACTCTGAACGTCTCGTTCCCCGGTTGCCGAGCCGACTTGCTGTTGATGGCGCTCGATCTTGCTGGTATCGCGTGTTCGACCGGTTCGGCGTGCTCAAGCGGAAGTTTGCTTCCCAGCCCGGTTCTGCGCGCGATGGGTGTGCCCGACGATGTCCTGCGCTCCGCGTTCCGTTTCAGCCTCTCGGCGACACAAGATGAAGCCGAGATGAGCGAAGCCGCGACTCGGATTGCTGAATGTGTCGGAACAATCCGCGCAACCTAAGCAAGACTGTGCCGGGCACCAACGGTTTTGGCATAACCGCTGCACCGTCTCATACCGAGTTGGATTGAATCGTTCTGATACCAGAGTGGGTGGATGGGTTGTTGTGTTGGGTCAGAGGCGGGCGGATCAGCGCTCGCGTCCGAGGGCGGTGT
>JAKEEV010000687.1 GCA_022616395.1 Planctomycetia bacterium
GTGGTAGAGCGTGCGGCCGAAGCTTTCGATCTTGTAGAACTTGTCCGTCACGCGTTCGCCAAGTTTGTCCGTTGCGCCGACGATGCAGCCGCGATTGAACCCGCCGCCGGCCGCGACAACGAACTGAGCGTAATCCCAGTGGTCGCGACCAGCACCGGCCGACTTCGGGTTGTCGATCTTCGGCTTGCGGCCCATCTCGCCCAGAGCCAGCACGATTGTCGAATCGAGTAGCCCGCGTGTTTCGAGATCATCGAGCAGAGCCGCCAGGCACGAATCGAACATCGGAATCTGCTGCTTGCCCGCGGTGAAGTTGTCTCCGTGCCAGTCCCAGTATCCGAGGTTGAAGTGAACGACCGGCACGCCTGCTTCCACTAATCGGCGCGCAATCAGGAAGTGCAGCGGGTCGCCAATCGGGTACTTGTGCTTGGCGGGCTTGTTGCGGGTGAAGCGCTCCACGCTCTTTGCCGGTTCGCGCGAGATGTCGAGCGCTTGCCGCAGTTTCGGCGAGCGGAGCAGATTGAACGCGGTCTGCTGATACTGATCCAGCCCCGCGATGAGTTCATCTTGCGTGTCGTCTCGGCGGAGCTTCGTGTCGAGTGCCTTCAGAAGATCGGCGTTCTTGTCGAAGGCAGGTACTTCCAGTTGCGGCGTGAGCATCTTCGTGACCGCGTCCTTGTCCTTGAGCGGTTGCATCACGAACGGTGCGTGTGCCGAACCCAAGAAACTGCGGGCCAGCGCGTTGTGCGTGTGGACATCAACTTCATCGAGAACGATATGTGTGGGCAGGTCCGCGGGGCCGGGACGGAGCTTGTTCACGACGCTCCCGTACATCGGGTATTCGTCACTGCCTGTCGTGAGTCGCGGATTGCCCGTCAGCCAGTAGAGAGGAGCCTGGCTGTGATCGCCCGGCTTGTTCAGCGTGGTCACCGAGCGAATCACGGTGTACTTGTCCGCGCGCCTCGCCAACTCCGGGAGCAATTCGCCGACTTGCAAGCCAGTGAGCTTGGTCTGAATTGGCTTGAAGATTCCGCGATAGTCTTCGGACGTATCGGGCTTCATGTCGAACATGTCGAGGTGAGGAGGACCGCCTCCGAGCCAGCACACGATCATGTGCCTGGCCTTCGCCTTTGCCGCCGAAGGCGCAGCCTGCGCGCGAATCACATCCAGCGCACCCACCCCACAGAGACCCAGGCCACCGATGCGAAGGAAATCACGGCGAGAAGTCATCATGAGCGGCTCCCGGACTGTTTATGCTTTGTCGGGCCGACGATGGAGCGTCGGATCGCGAAGAACCAGTCGGATTCAATCCAGTTCATGTCGTCGAACGGTACGATGCGCTTGGTTTTCCAGTTCGCGGCATGAAGGACGTTCTTCATGTCCTCCGCGGCGTGCGAGTTGGTCGTGTGAATAATCACCGGGCAAACCTGCGCGCTTCCGGCGAGGAACTCGGCGACCTGCCGGCCTTCACCGGGATCAACTGAACTGCCGTCTGGCCCCGGCTTCAACTCCAGGTCGTTGTCGAGCGAGATCACCAGTGTCTCGGCCAGATGGTCTTCGAGAAACCGAATCATCTCCCAGGCATCGTCGAAAAAGTGGCCGTCGAACTTGTAGAAACGATCAGCCAGACAGCGGCGCATTACCGCCTGCCGGTCAAGGTTGTCTTCGAGAATGACAATCTTCATCGCCATGAGGCAATCCTAACGTCCCCGACGGGTCGCGGCTAAGCGATCAATGCTGCAACAGAAACTCTTTCGTGTTCACCAGGCTCCACAACACGCCCTGCAAACCCTTTTCGGGCGATTCGGCGGCCTTGACGAATTTCAGGCACGCGTCGCGTTCGGTGTCGCTTGGTAAGCGGCTCACGGTGACGAGGAACAGCACTTCGATGCGCTTTGTGTCGTCGGTGGTGTCCTTCATCAGGCGCGCGACCCGGCCGTTCGGGTCTCTTATCTTTTCCCACACACGCGGGTGATTCGCAAGCGTCAGCACCTGGAAGATGGAAGTTGCTCCTTCGCGTTCACAGTCGCACTGAACCGCGGAGTTCCGCTTCGGTCGGCCGTAAGTCTCCAGCACGAAGCTGACGAAGTTGTTTCGCGGCGGGAACGGCACCTCCACCGTCTTCATCTCGTCGGGCCAGTGGTAATACTTCATGTCCATCTTTTCGGTCGTGCCGGTCGCGCTGTTGAGTGCATCGAGCATCACTTCGGCGGGCAGCCGACGAAGCTGGAAGAACGCATAGTGAGTGCGGTCGGTCTCGGCTCCCTTCGCGGGCTTGCTGTCTTGCTGATACGTGCGGCTGTTCAGGATGGTGCGATGGAGCCAGTGCAGATCGTACTTGTTCTTCACGAAGCCATCGCTGAGTGAGTTGAGCAACTCCGGGTGAGTCGCGGGGTTGAACACGGAGAGGTTGTCGGGCGGGTCGATGATTCCGCGGCCGAAGTAATGCGCCCACACGCGATTGACGATTGCCTTCGCGAAATACGGATTGTCGGGCTTGCGCATCCAGGCCATCACGAGTTCACGCGGGTCGCGGTCGGCCGCGATGGTGAGCGCGTCGGGTTCACCGAGTAAACGGAAGCCTTTGGCCTCCGCGGTGCCAAGCGGACTGGTGACTTTCGCGTGATTGCCGGGCGGAAGCAGGCGGACTTCGGCTTGCATCAGTCTGCGCGCGACTTCGGGAAGTAACTTCGCGCGCTTCTCCATCTTGGCGGTTTCGGTTTTGAATGCCTCGGCCTTTGCGATCACAGCCTTGAGCGCATCCAATTCCTTGCGCTTCGCCGCAAGCGTCTCTGGGTCGCCTTTCGCTTTCTCTAACTTTGCTATCTCGGCGGTGAGTTTGTCGACGTCGGCCTTCGCCTTCTTCGCGTCCTCGTCGAGCTTCTTCAACTCGTCCTTGCGCTTCTTCACATCGCCTTCGAGTTTCTTCGCCTCGTCGTTGAACTTCTTGTACATCGCGGCGGCATCGGGGAACTTCTTCTCGTTGTCTCCCTGGAAGCCGACCTTGCGGACGCGCGTGAAGAAGTTCGCGAACTCCAGCAAGTCGGATTGCCGCCAGACATCGTGCGGATGACGGTGACACTGAGCGCATTCCAGACGCAAGCCGAGGAACGCGTGCGCCACTTGCATCGCTCCTTCGACACCCACTGCTCCGCGGCGCTGCCAGTACA
>JAKEEV010000688.1 GCA_022616395.1 Planctomycetia bacterium
GATTACGTTGGCAGCTTGTACCCCTTGCGGTATTCGTAACTCAGCGATTTGTTGGCTGCTTCGTTGTTCGTGAACCGTTCAGCCTTCGGGTCCCATTCCAAAAACGACTTCGACTTGTGCGCGATGTTCGCGATGAGCGCGGCTGTCGTGCAGCGGTGGCCGTATTCGACGTCGCACGTCGGCGTCTTGCGGCTCTTCACGCAATCCAGGAAGTTGCGGGCGTGGTCCGCGTCGAGAATCTTGCCGTCCACCTTCTTCGCGTCGATCTGAGCCTTCGCGCCGGTTCGCCAGCCCTTCTCCAGGTCGCGGTTGATCGGCGTGCGTGCGGCGAACTCGTTGGGCGTAATCATCTCCGGTACGATCTCGTAGCCATTGAGCCGGAAATACATCGTGCCCTTCGTTCCGCGAAACTCAATCTCGCACGGCCGACCTGCCGGAGCAGCACCAGTCGCGTTGAATTGCGAGAAGCTCACCAGCGTGTCGTTGGGGTAGTGCCACAACACTTCCATCGTGTCGGGGACTTCGCGGTTGTCGTAGTTGGCGAACTTCCCGCCGATTGCGACAACCGACTTGGGTGCCTCGACACCCAGCGACGAGTGAATCTGAGCGAGGTAATGCACTCCGAAGTTGGTGAGCTGCCCACCGGAGAAATCGTAGAACCACCGGAACCGGTAGAACGTGCGATTCTTGTTGTACTTTCTCAGTGGGGCCGGGCCGGTCCACGCGTCCCAGTCGAAATCCGCGGGCGGGTTCTCATCCGGCGGGTTGCCGATGCCCTTCGGCCATTCGTTCTGCACATGGAAGCAGCGCGCGACTGTGACCTTGCCAATCGCCCCGGAGCGGATCAACTCAGCAGCTTCCTGGCAGAACTTGCTCGACATACGCTGAATGCCGCACTGCACGATGCGCTTGTGGTCGCGTGCGGCTTTCACCATCGCGCGGCCTTCGGCCACCGCGAGCGACAGCGGCTTCTCCACGTACACATCCTTCCCCGCGGCACACGCCTCGATCGTTTGAAGCGCGTGCCAGTGGTCGGGGGTCACGATCACCACCGCGTCGAGATCCTTCTTCGCGATGAGCTTCCGATAGTCCTTGAACTGCTCCGGCGTGCCGCCGATCTTCTTCGCGGCGAAGTCGAGATACGGCTGATAGATGTCGCAGATCGCCGCGACCTCGCAATCCTTGTGCGTCAGAAACGCGGAAAGCACCTGATCGCCGCGATTGCCCAGCCCAATGAACCCAACGCGCACGCGGTCATTCGCGCCAAGCACACGATTGGCACTCAGCGCCGTCGCGGTTGCAACGCCTGCCGTTGTGGCGAAATCTCTGCGAGTAATGCGAGACATGGTTACCTCTGGGAATGTGAGAAGAGACTAACCCCAGAGACACAGAGACACAGAGAAAACCAAAGACAGAAATGAAGCCAGTTCTTCAAATCCTTCTCTCTTGTCTTTCTCTGTGTCTCTGTGTCTCTGTGGTTAGTCCTCGGCTTTGTTACTTACCACCGGCGGGTGAAGGTTCGCCCACGGCGACAGGTCGGTGGCGGGGGAGTTCGCTCTTGAAGTCGCCGAGGCTGTTCCAGTGCAGTCGAGCGCCGAGATCGACCTCCGCGACGACCACCGTGCCCCACTTCTCGGCCTTCACGATTGGTTCCCCGGTGTGATCGTACACCGCGGAGATCATCCAGTTGCGCGAAATGTCCTCGTAGGTGCTGCTGACGATGTAAACGTGATTCTCGCAGGCGCGAGCAGAAGCCAGATTCGGGTTGCAGCCCCACACCGGCCACGCGATCACTTCCGCTCCGCGGTTGGAAAGTTCGCGGGCCACTTCAGGGAAGAAGCCATCGTAACAGACCATCATGCCGACTTTGCCGAAGCGCGTATCGAACACCGGATACTCGTTGCCGGGCGCGATTCCGCCAGCGATCTCGCCTCGCGGTAAACACACCTTGCGGTACTTGCCGACGATGTTTCCATCCGGCCCGATCAGCACCGCGACGTTGTAGACCAGATGTTTTTCGCGTTCGAGCAATCCCGCGACGATGTACAGGTCGTGCTTCTTCGCCAACTCGCCGAAGTATTTGGTGGATGGGCCGGGAATCGGCTCGGAACACTCCGCGAAACTCTTGCGGGTGGCAACGTACGTCAGCGTTTCGCCGAGTACGACGAGGTTCGCTTTCTGTTTCGCGGCTTCCTCAATGAGTGGCGCGAACTCTTCGCAGTTGGCTTGCGGAGACTTCCCCGATGGGCGGAAGTGAATCGTTGCCAGGCGAACCTTTCGTGGCTCTGGGGCTGGCACAGCGGTGAACGAAACGTCACTCCACTCGATCTTGCCTCCGGGCGCCCACATCAAGTGCAATTCCACGATGGCTTGCGTCGCCTTCGCCGGCGCGCGGTAAGTATCTGATACTTCCGTCCAGCCGTTCTTGTTGGTGGACTTGTCGGTCGGGTGTTCGGCCTCGGCGGTGCCCTTGAAGCCCTTGAGATAACCTTTCACGGCCGGTTCGGTCATCGGCACCGGCTTGCCGTTGTCATCGCGCCAGAGGATTCGCACGACCGCGCTGCGTCGGGGAACGCTCACCTTCTCGACTTTGCGAATCGCGAAGAACTTGTAATGATTCCCGCCGGTAACCGGGAATGACTTCTGCACCCAGCCGTGCAAGCCTTCGCGCTCATCGTGCTGAATGATGAACGAGCCGGTGCCCTTCGGACCGCCCATTGGCTCGTAAGCGAACTTCGGACGCAGTTCGTTCCTCGGCGAATCCGCAAACCATCCGGGCGGATACGGTGCCCCCTCTGGTGCGACGAGTTTCGGGGGAGGAGGTGGTTCGGTCGGCGTGTTTACCGCGGCTGATGCTGCTACTCCCACGAAGCAGGCGATAATTATGAGTCGCTTTCGCATGATGGCCTCCAGTTTTGTAGCCGGGGTCTGCGACCCCGGACCGGCCTCAGAGAGGCCGGCTACAGTGGCTTGCCCGCTCTGCTACCTTGCTCCATCTCCGCCGCGGCGAGTTCACGCATGCGGAACTTCTGCACTTTGCCTGTGACTGTCATGGGGAACGAGTCCACGAACTTCCAGTATCTCGGAATCTTGTAGGTAGCGATACGGCCAACACACGCGGCCCGCAACTCTTCGGCGGTGAGATTTGCACCTTCGCGCAATCGCACCCACGCCATCACCTCTTCTCCGTACTTCTCGCACGGCACACCGATCACCTGAGCTTCCGCCACACCAGCAATCGTATGGAGGAACTCTTCCACTTCACGCGGATACACATTCTCTCCTCCGCGAATAATCACGTCCTTGATTCGGCCCACAATCCGGACGTAACCGTCTTCGTCCATCACCGCGAGGTCGCCGGTGTGCATCCACCCGGCCGCGTCGATGGCACGCGCTGTCGATTCTGGATCGTCCCAGTAGCCGAGCATGACGAGATACCCGCGCGTGCATTGCTCGCCGGGTGTACCGCGCGGAACGATCTGGCCGTTGGCGGGATCAATGATCTTCACTTCCGCGTGCGGATACACACGCCCAACGGTCTGCACGCGCTTTTCGAGCGGATCGTCGGGC
>JAKEEV010000689.1 GCA_022616395.1 Planctomycetia bacterium
GAGCGAGTCACGAGAACCTCCTTGGAGAAAAGCAGGGAAAAAGGGGAATCCTCGGTTCAAAATTGAACCGAGGTTGGGCTTCACGCAGCGTTTGGCAGGCGCACGTCACCGCGCTTGCAACATGCTGGCCCTGAAGTCACCAGAGACGACTTCTGGCGCAGTTGTGCGCGTCGGAGTAACGGCAGGGCGACGAGCTGGGCGAGATGGCCGGAACGAAATGGGCGGGGCGACGAGGACGGTTCGGGCGAATCCTTCGCAAACCTTTCGCAAGACTCTGGGGTTGCGATTCAAGATCGAGGCGAATGTTGGCTGAACACCAACAGGAACTTAGTCGAGAAGCCAAGAAACCAAGCGTGATTCTTCGCGAATCGGACGCCAGTGGATTTGGTTAGCTGAGTTCTAAATCGGGAAACGAGTGAGTCAAGAACGAAGGCCGCGTTTCTTCCGTTTTCGGCGATAACTTTTCCTGCCGGCCATGAAACGATGCTCGTGAAGTTGCTTCCTGCTTCCTGGCGCTCGCCGACTCGTCCGACGAGCGCGAATCGTTTTACTTGCCAATGTGTTGTTTGATGGCCGATTCGAGTTCAGCGCGCTTGCCGGGATGACCGGTCCACAACACCTTCCCCGCGGAGTTCAACAACACCACATGCGGATAGCCCTCCACGTCGAAGGCATTCCTCACGCTCCCCACAGCGCCCGGCTCGACATAGAGCGCGTAATTCAAGTTGTTGTTTCGACTGTACTTCGCCGCGGCCGTCAAGCGGTCCTTCTGAGGCAGTTCGTCGCACACCACGCCCGCCAGTTGTAATCCGCTGGCTCCATACCGCGCTTGCAACTCCTTCAGGAACGGAAGCGCCTGCTTGCACGGCGCGCATGTCGTCGTCATGAACTCGATGAGCACAAGCGTTCCGGGCCGGACCGAATCCGACTCCCACGGCCGACCGAGAGCATCAATGAGCGTGAACTTCCCCGCTCCCACATTCGCGGATCGCCCACCGCCTGGAGGATCGAACGATGGCGGAAGCTTCGGCAGCGGGGGAACAGGTGGGCCACCCGAACCGGGACCAGGAATGCTCGTGGGCGGAGGCTTGAACGGCTCCTTCGGCCCATCAGCCACGTTCTCCGGCTTCGGAGGCTTCATGTCAGGTTTCGGAAACAAACCTGTCGGAGGAATACTCAGATCGTCTGGAGGTGGAATCCCGCCCGCGGGAGCGGGCACCTTTGGCGAACCAACTCCTCCGCCCGGAGGACCGCCGATTGTCGCGGGCGGCACGCCGGTCTTTCCTCCACTGCCACCGGGTTCGGGCGTCCACGCGCCATCGGTTGGCTTGGGCTTGGGGATTGGGGCAAGGCCCATCGGCGGGATGTTATCCGCGACCTTGTCGCTGGGTTTGGGAGCGGGTGGGAAGCTGGTGTCTGGTCCCTTCGGAGCGGGCAGACCGCCACCCACAGGCGGGAGATCATCTCGAAGCACGATGGTCAGGATCGGGTTGGGCACCTTCGTCTGGACGACTCCCGTGAGTTGCTTTCCGTCTTGCTGGGCTTCGGCGGTCAGTTCGTAGGACTTGCCGGGCTTCAGTCCGCGTGTGAAAAAATACCCGCTGTGGTCGGTCGTGATGCCGATCGGAGCGCCTCCCCCGGCTCCAAGAGCCTCGATGCGGAGAAACACATTGCGAGCGGGCTTGCCATTGGGGTCAAGCACTCGCCCGCCCAGCGCGTCCTGAGCTTCGGTTTTGGCGTTGAAGTTGGGATCGGCGGGGTTGGTCCACGTTCCGGCTTTGGGAACGCCCGTTGTTGCTCCGGGCATCTTGGCGACATCATCGAGCCAGCTCGGCGTCTTGGCGGGCGCGTCCTTCTCTTTGGGTCGACTCGCAATGCCTCCAGGTGACTTGTCGTTGGGTTTGGGGTCCATCCACTTGCACCCAGCCAGTGCCAGAACCGCGACCAGGAACCCGGCACCGAGCCGCCTCATGGAACTCACCCTCTCCGACACAACTATCACAGGTCGGTGCGTAAAAATTACATCTCCTGTGGGATCATTCCCGCGCGCTTGAGTGTGGTCAAGGTCACCCGCTCGGCTTGAGCGGACAGGGTCGGGTTGAGTCTACCGCGAACTCCGGGTATAGCGATTGGACCGCGCGGCTTCCGCCAACCCGGCAGTTCCTTGACGGCTTCGCGTGGGGAACCTATCGTGGTACTTGTTCGCTGAGTCTTTGTAACGACACGCCGGAAAACACTCATGGCCGACAGAACGTACCGCTGGCTATTCCTCGCGCTTGCATTTTTCGGCCTGACCACCGATCAACTCAGTAAATACGGTGTGTTCCGCTGGCTGTACAACGGAGGCGAGTTCCGCGACGCCAGCGGCAACTCACGCGAGGTGGTTCCGGGATGGTTCAAGCTGATTGCTCAGTTTGACCCAACTACCCCCCCCTGCGATTGCGGATTCTCCGCGGTTCAAACCTGGAGCGCTCCAGTGATGCCGCGTGTCAATCACGGAGCGCTCTTCGGTCTGGGTCAGGGTCAAAAAGGATTGGCGAATGGCTTCTTCGCGACGGTCAGTGTGCTGGCGGCCATCGCGATTGTGATCTGGGCCATGCGGCCCGGCACGGCTCGTGAACGCGGACTGATGGCGGCGCTGGGGCTGATCCTCGGAGGCACTCTGGGCAACCTCTACGACCGGATCGTCTTCGGAGGAGTGCGCGACTTCCTGTACTTCTACCGAATCGAGTGGCCTGTGTTTAACGTGGCCGACTGCTGTCTGGTGGTCGGAGCGGCTTTGCTCTTGATCCAGGCGATCTTCGTCGCCCCGGCCGCCGAGAAGCCGGTCGAGAACGAGGAACTCGCGGCCGTCCCCGAAGGACCAAAGGCGTAAGGCCTTTGAACTCCAACCCCTCCCTGCGGGAGGGGAAGAAGGATGGGGGCAGTGTGAGTGACTCGCGAGAAGGATTGACGCTCTTGAACTGCGAAGCGTCTTTCTCCCCCTCCCTGCAGGGAGGGGGTTGGGGGTGGGTCGAAAAACGCTAGTCTTCCTGGTCGCGTTTCTTCCAGACGCGCAGAAGGTTCGCGAAGTCATCGCGCCACAGCGGTCCGTCTTCCCACTGCACCTTTTCCCAGGTCATTCTGCGGGCCGCGAGGAGCTTCCGCGAGGGGTTGAGGATCGGTTCCAGATCGGATTCGCTTCGAGCAACCAGCATCCACTGGGAATCCGTTTTGCCGTCGGCGCGCTCGCTCTCGAAGGGGGAGTCGTGGCAGTAGCGCACGTGGAGCGGCGGCGCATGATCGGCGGCCAGGCGCGCGATGAGCGGTCGCAGATCGAGATGGTTGTTGGAAATGTGCATCGCGAGCACGCCGTTGGGCGTCAGTTTCGACACGTAGAGCCTCAGAGCCTCGCGTGTGAGCAGGTGAACGGGGATCGCGTCTGAACAGAAGTCGATTATAATCACGTCGAAGGTGTTATCAGGCACGCGGGCCAACTGCCTGCGCGCATCACCCAACACCATCTCGCAAGGCACACCGCGTTCCTTACACGATGACAGGAAGCGGAAGTACGCGGGGTCGTTGGCGATTCGCACCACCGCCGGGTCGATCTCGAAGAATGTCCATTCCTGGCCCGGCTTGGCATAAGAAGCAACCGCTCCGGTTCCGAGGCCAACCACACCCACCTTGCGCACCCGTTCGACTGGCAGAGCCGCGAACAGATGCCCGACCGGTCCGCGCTGGTGGTAGTAGGTCATGGGTCGAGGAGGGCCGGGTTCATCAGCGCGCTGCTGACCGTGCATCGTTGTGCCGTGAATGAGCCTGACGAACTTCCCATCTGGTGAGCGCGTGACACGCACCACGCCGAAGAAGTTCCGCTCCATGTGAAGCGTTTCGCCAAGTAGCCCCGAATCGAACGCCCCGGCAACCAGAAGCGCCGAGAGCGCCAGCGCGTATCGCGCGGGTTTGCGAACTAATGTGAATGCCAGCGCCGCGGGGATGCCGAACATCAGCCCGCCGCGCAAGAGTCGAGCGACAAGAGCATCGGGCGAATCGAGTTCGGTCGGCAGGGTGATGAAGTACGGCACCGCCAGCACAAGCGCCACCGAGAACGCCAGGAGGTAGAGCACAAGCGACACATCGGGAATGCGAATCGCCAGAATCGGTGTCTGTTCTTCTCCACGCGGACGCACCAGAGCCGCCAGCACCAACGCCAGCGGATATTCGACCATGCCGACCTTGTGGAAGAGCATCGGCGCGACCAGAGCGTTGAAGAGTCCGCCGAGAACCCCGCCGAGCGACATCCAGAAGTAGAACGCGGTCAGGTGTTCGGGAGGCGGGCGATCCTTCGCCAACTCGCCATGACACACCAGGCACACGCCAAAGAACGCCGAGAGGTGTAACAGCCCCACAAGCGCGAACGGTTCGGCCGCGTGAGTCAGAAGCGTGAGCACCACGAAGAGAATCAGTATCGGTGTGATGCGCCCGACCGCGCGATGCACGCTATCCGGCCAGCGGGCGAACACCAGAATGAAACTCACGAGGTAAAGCGCCAGCGGCATGACCCACAGAAGCGGCACCGGTGCCAGATCGGTCGAAACGTGAGTCGTCACGCCCAGAAGCAGACTCGATGGCAAAGCGGCAAGTACAACCCACCGCACCACGCGCCACCGGTCGGGCTTGGGGCTGTTCCCGGTGGCGCTCTCCACTTGAGCCGCGGGCTTGCGAAGCACCACCAGCGCGCAAGCGACAACCATCGCGGTGTAACCGAATACTCCACCCGCGAAGACCCACTGCTGTTGAGTCAGCGTCAACCGCGGTTCAATGAGTAGCGGATAGGCGAGCAGTCCCAGAAGGCTCCCGGCGTTGCTGGCGGCATAGAGGAAGTATGGGTCGCGTGCGGACGGGTGACCGGTGGATGCGAACCAGCGTTGCAACAGAGGCGAAGTTGTGCTGAGGACGAAGAACGGCACGCCCACCGCGACACCGACGAGTGCAACGACTCCGACAATGGGGTAGTCGTGGTCATCGGGCAGAAGCGAAACAACGACGGGAACGGGCGAACCGGTCCCGGCGAGCGCAACCTTGAAGGCAATGACCATCGCTCCGAGGACAAACAGGTGGAAGGCGGCCTGTTTGCGCACGCCGAGCCGACGGGTGCTGCGGTGAGCGTAGAGGTAGCCGGCCAGAAGAACGGCCTGGAAGAACACCATGCAGGTGTTCCAGACTCCGGGCGTTCCACCGACGAGCGGCAAGAGGAGCTTGCCGACGAGAGGTTGAACGAGAAACAGCAGTGCTGCTCCGACGAACAGCGTGATGGCAAACAAGGTGGGGAGCAAACACAACCTCCGCACGCGGGATCGAATCCCAACAGCGGGACTGCCCTTCAGGTCTCATCCGGTGGTGTTCAGTCTAGTTCACTCCGTCAAGTCAGGTCGTGTCTTTGAAGACCGAATACCACCCACAACGCGAAACCCGAAGGATCGGGGGGGAGACCCGACCGGTGGGCGCCGGTCCTAACAAGATGCAGAGAAAACGGCGTCGGGGCAAGAGGGTACTTGCCCCACGTGACAGAACTTTTCAGATGCAATGCCCGTGCCGGACAAACTACTTCTGTCCGGCGCGAGATTTGAAAGAGAGCGATTAGAGCCAGCCGAGGTCGAGGTCGATGTTGGCTCCGGGAACGAGCGTGAAGAGAGCCGAGTGCCCGGAGGAGTTGAAGTCGTTGTCGAACTCGTCGTTGCCACCCGCGTCTTGAGGCGAAACCGTCTTGCCGGGCGGCAACTCGAAGCGAACCTGATAGGTGCCGGGCAACAGGTTGTTGAAAGTGTAGGTGCCGTTGATGGCGGTCGTTGTAGCCAGCAGGTTCCCAACTCCATCGTAGAGGTAAACCGTCACCGGAGCCATGTCCAGCGGTTCGCCCGCGTCCTGAATGCCGTTGGCGTTGAAGTCCAGCCAGATACTGCCCGTGATTGTCACCGGGGGATCAACGGTAACGAAGACTGTCGCGGTGTGGGTGCCTCCGTTGCCGTCGCTGATGGTGTAAGTGAACGAATCGTTTCCGGTGAAGTCGGTATTCGGGGTGTAAGTCACGCTTGTCCCGATGAACGTCACCGTTCCGTTTGCCCCTGGAGTCACGGCGATGATGGTGAGCGCATCGCCATCCACATCGGTGTCGTTCACGCGAACATCGATGGTCACCTCGCCGTTCTTCAGGACGCTGAAAGTCCCATCATCCACCGCCACCGGCGCATCGTTGACCGGATTGACGGTGACTGTCGCGGTGGAGGAAGCAATGCCGCCGAATCCATCGTCAACCGTGTAAGTAAACGTGTCGGTCCCGGACCAGTCGGCGTCGGGGATGTACCTGATGCCGGTGTCGGTGAGCCCCACCGCGCCGTGCGCAGCGTAAGTGAAACCGACGATCACAAGGGAGTCCGAGTCGGGATCGGAGTCGTTTGCGAGCACTGAGACCGTGACGGGAGTGTCCTCGTTGGTGGAGACGGAGTCGGTTGAGGCGATCGGGGCCATGTTGTTAATCGCGATAGTGACCGTTACCGGGTAGCCCGGTCCGGCATCATCGTCCGGCCGGTAAGCGAACGTCAAAGACCCGCTGAAGCCGATGGTTGGGTCGAAGGCGTAGACGAAACTCCCGTCAGAAGCGAGAGTGAACGTGCCGACTTTGGGAGCGCTTACCAGCTTCGCCGTGAGCGTTGCATTCTCGGGATCGGAGTCGTTCGCGAGCACCCCGTTGGCGGCGGAGACCGTCAGGCTCCCGCTGTGCGGCGCGGTGTACGTGTTCGTAACCCCGATAGGAATGGAGTTGTTGAACGTATATCCGGCATCGACGTTTACCACGTCGGACCCGGCAAGAGTGACGCTTACCACGCCCAGGGTATTGATGTCGCTGTCGTTCGTGTCGTCTGCACCGGTCAACGGGTCATACACGTCCTGGGTGGCGACGGCCGCTCGCTCCGGGGTCACGAATTTGACGGTGTAACTGCCGGGTGCGACGCCCTCGAACTGGTACCCGCCCGCCGCGTCGGTCGTGACCTGATCGACCACTTGGTCCGCGGCGTCGATCAGTTGAACCCAGACATGTGGCAATCCCGCGTCGCCGAGTCCGGGTTCGCGTGTGCCGTTCCCGTTGGTATCGACCCAGGCTTGGCCCTCGATATCCGACGGCTCTGGAGAAGGGGCGGGGGGCGGCGGGGCCTGGTCCGCCCACCACGCGAGACCATAGTTGGTCGTGGTCACGCTCCGCTGGACGACGACCAGGTCGTA
>JAKEEV010000690.1 GCA_022616395.1 Planctomycetia bacterium
GGTGAAGAGATGGGCTCTCACCAGCCGGCTCACGCCGGCCGTTCGCCAAATCTTGCGCAGCAGTCGAACGAACCCATTCCAGATCGCCTCGACGCCAGAGATACGCAAAGCCGACCAACAGCACGCCGAAGAACACCATGATGTCCGCGAACGCGATCCAGGCGAGTTGCTTCGACGCGCTTGCATCCGGCGGGGTTGTGCTGGTGCTTCCACCTTGCGGCTGGAGTTCCTTCGCCGCCGCGACTCGCACTTCGGCCGGTTGTGACTCATCCGCGGCGCGTGTGGAACTTCCGAACACCACTGCCCACGGAAAGAAGAACGCCAGTTCCACATCGAAGATCACGAACAACAGCGCGACAACGTAGAACCGCAAGTCGAACTGAATCCACGCGTCTCCGATTGGCTTCTCGCCGCACTCGTACACTTCCGCCTTGCCCGCGCTTGGCTTGTCCGGCCTCACGAGCCGACCAATCACGAGATTCGCCGCGAGCAGCGTCAAGCCCGCGGCCATGAAGATCAGGAGGAAGAGAACGAGGCTCGTCATAGTGCTCGCTTCGCTCGCAAGTGTGAGTGCGAGTGTGAGTGTGAGTGAAAACCACAAACCGGCAGCGATTACTTCTTCTCTTCACTCGCACTCACACTCGCACTCGCACTTTCCCGAGTCCATACTGGTAAACTCACGCGTTTCGACTCTTGCACCACGGTCGGGTTGAGTGTCGCTTGCCCCCACGCGACTTCCAGCGGTAACTTCGCGTAATCGACGACACAGCCGTCTCGGCTGAACGTGCTGATGTCGTGATTCGATCCCATGAAGATGCAGTCCACCGGGCACGGATCGACACACAGCGCGCAGAACATGCACTTCGTGTAGTCAATCTTGAAGCCGGTGACAACGAAGCCCTTCGCGGGCGGAGGGGCTTTCTCCTTGTCGATGTAAATGCAGTCCACCGGGCAGGCGCGAGCGCACTTGTCGCAGCCGATGCACGTCGTCAGGTCGAAGCGATGGAATCCGCGATACCGCGGACGCAGCGGGATCGGTTGTTCGGGGTATTCAAAGTGCTTGGTGAACGGCTTTCGTCGGAACGACTGCACGAAGTACCAGAGCGTGACGTACATACCCGCGGCCAGCGTGGTCGTGGCCAGGTAGATGTTGCGGAGCCAGGTGCGCATGGTGGGCCGTGGAGAGAGTGAGGATGTAGGAATTGTATGGGACGCGGGGAGTAAGTCGCAAGTCACGCATCTTTGGCGAACCGCGAGGGTAACCGAGCGGGTGTCTTTCTCACAACCACCTGCTCGGTTACCCTCGCGGTTCGCCAAGAGATTCAAGATGGGCAGGCTGTGCTGACGATACCGGATATGTGGAAGTTCGCACTGCGACAACCGAACTTCGCTGTGGGCGATTCTCCGCTTGCGCGTTTGCGCTGTTCATTGCGCTTTCCGCGGGGTGTTCCGACACGCAGTTCCTTCTGCGCGTTTGTCCGCAACCGGCTGATCCGAAGGCCGCGGCCGAAGCTCCTGCTCCGTCCACCGCGTACCAGATTGGTTGCCCGGATGTGCTGGAAGTGCAGTTCCTCGACCGACCCGAATGGGACGCGGTCGCGGTCGTCGATGTGGATGGAACGCTTCCGCTCGAACCGCTCGGTAACCCATTCGTTGATGGCCTGACGCTTGCGGAAGCGCGCGCGGAACTGGCTGCGATAGCCGGTTATCCTCCGGAGCGCATCAATGTGTGGCTGGCGGCTCCAAGAAGCGCGAAGGTGATCGTTTACGGCCCGATTCGCGGACGCGCGCGAGTGGTGCCATATCAGGGACCGGAGCCAGTGATCGACTTCCTCAAGCGAGTCGGCGGATTGCCTCCCGGCTCGAAGCTCAATCAGGTCTACATCGTGCGTCCGAACGTCGCGGCGGCGGCTCGCCCGCAGGTGTTTCGCGTGAACGTGGCCGCTGTCTTGCTTGACGGCGACCAGCGCACGAACGTCCGGCTTCAGCCCTCGGATCAAGTCTACATTGGCGAAACGCGGCAATCGAGTTTGTCGCGTGTGCTTCCCGACTGGCTCGGCACGGTCTACCGCCGCGTGACGGGCTTACTCCCCGACGACTGGTGGCCGTTCGGCAGGCGAGTCGGAGAGCAGTGAGGCGTGGGAGAAAGAGTGATCGGCTCGCCGTGATTTGCACTTCGGCGTGGAGTCCAAGGAAGTTCGCGCCCAATCTCAGGTCAGTTCTGAACGAGGCGGCTTCGGTATCCGTGGAAGGCAGCCGCGATGCAGCAGCCATCGTAGCCGCAGGGATTTGGCACTCGGCGCTCGATACCTCCTTTGTAGACAAATGTTCCCCAACTCTCTTATGCTACCCTTATGGAGTTTGTTCCGGTTATTCTGTGGGTTCATCATGAACATCTTCTCGCGGGTGTCGCTCTTCGCTCTGGGTCCGCTCTTTGGGACCGCGTGCCGAGCGGTTGGCATTGCCGGAGTCGCTGAAGGAGCCTCGGCCGTCACGCGGTTCCTCACTGAGCGGCTTACCGATCAGAGTCTGCGAGTCGTTGACACTCTCCGCAGCGCATCCGATCAGGCATGGCGAACGCTGGAACTGGCACTGGCAGGCGAATCGCTCCTCAACACCACCGACCGCGCGGATGACAAGGCGTTCCGCGAACAAGTGCGGCTGTTTCTACTCAACTCTCAGTTCGAGGGCCGCGCAGTGGCTGACCGCGACTTCAACGCGCGGTGTTTGGCTGAACTTCGTGCTGCGCGAACAGAGGGCATTCTGGGTGGAGAGACGGACCCGGCAGCGCTGGCAACGCGTCTCGGCGACCTCACGCGCTTCGGCGACCCGGCCGCGCTCGTCGCGGCTCAGTGGATGATCGCGGACGAACTCGCGGCCGACTTGAACGCACGCGGATACACCACGCTCGGCTCATTCATTACTCTTCGGCCTGCTTCAGAAGGCGCGGAGCCACTGTTGGCGGTCGCGGTGCGCTATCACTTCCGCCGGGCGGTCGAAGAAGACCCGCGACTCTTCCAGGGGCTTGCCTTCGCGCAACTGGAACGAATCGGGAAGTCGCAAGAGGACAACTCCGCGACGCTGGCCGCGGTCATGTCGCGGTTGAATGAACTCCACTCCGCGCTTGTGGAACTGCCTCTGGCGACCGAAATCGCCGAGACACAGCCGTCGGTTGCCGATCGCTTCCGCGAACAAACCAACGGCAAGCTCGCGGTCTCGCCAGACGGCACTCGCGTGCTGGGTGGATCGCAATACGATGGCAAACTGAGGCTGTTCGATGCGCGCACGGGGAAGGAACTGCGCCGACTGTCAGGACACGCAAGCTGGGTGACGTGTGTGGCGTTCTCCGCGGATGGCTTGCGCGCTCTGTCGGGCAGCACGGATGGTGTGAAGCTCTGGGACGTGGAGCGCGGAAAGTTGCTCCGTATGTGGCCGCTGAAGAACGCAACTCCAACCGCGGTTGCATTCACGCCCGACGGCCGAGTTGAGGTGAAGTGTGCCGATGGCACCGTGCGCGCCTGGAAGCTCGGCGAACCCGGAGCGTAAGCAATGCGATGGTTTTGGCGAACCCCGCCCGCAAGGGCGGTGGGTGGCGAACCCGCAAGGGCGGAGGGTGGACCCGCGACCCTTGCGGGTCGGGTTCGCCTCGACACACCCCCTTGCGGGCGGGGTTCGCCGTGATCCTGTCGAAAACTCTTCTGCTTTGTTCGCGGGTCACTTCATATCATCGTCGGTAGCGCATCTCTGTTCACAATCACGAGGCTACCAATGAGCGAATTCACCGCGCTCGACTGGACCGCTATTAACACGATCCGCACGCTGGCGATGGACGCAGTGCAGAAAGCCAACTCCGGGCACCCCGGTGCGCCAATGGGTTTGGCTCCGGTCGCGTACACACTCTGGAACCGCTATCTCACTTACGATCCGAATGACCCGACGTGGCCCAACCGAGACCGCTTCGTGCTCTCCAACGGCCACGCGTCGATGCTGCTCTATTCGCTCATCCATCTTGCGCGAGTGAAGAACGTCGATCAGCACACGGGAAAGATTCTCGACGAACTCTCGCTGCCGATGGATCAACTCAAGCAGTTCCGACAACTCCTCAGCAAGACGCCCGGTCACCCCGAAAGCGACATGACAGCGGGCGTCGAAACCACGACCGGCCCGCTTGGTCAAGGAATCGGGAACGCGGTCGGCATGGCAATCGCGCAGAAGTGGAAGGCCGCGTACTATGGTCGCCCCGGCTTCGAGGCTCTGTTCGATCATCGCGTCTACGCTATCTGCGGCGATGGGTGCATGATGGAAGGCGTGGCAAGCGAAGCCGCTTCGCTCGCGGGTCACTTGAAGCTCAACAACCTTTGCCTCATCTACGACGACAACGGAATCACCATCGACGGACACACCTATCTCGCCTTCAGCGAAGATGTGCCGAAGCGGTTCGAGGCGTATGGCTGGAACGTCCTGCGTGTGACCGACGGCAACGACGTTGAGGGCATGGCAAAGGCGATTGAAGCATCGAAAAAGTCTGACCGACCGACGTTCATCGCGCTGAAGACCGTGATTGGCTACGGTGCCCCGAACAAGGCCGACACGCACAGCGCGCACGGCGAACCGCTCGGCGTGGAGGAAGTGAGACTGACGAAGAAAGCTTACGGCTGGCCGGAAGACTCATCGTTCCTTGTCCCCGATGGTGTTTACGATCACTTCAAAAACAACATCGGCAAGCGCGGAGCGGAAGCTCATTCCGCGTGGAACAAGCTCTTTGCCGACTACAAGGCGAAGTTCCCGAAGGAGGCGTCTGAACTGGAACTGATGGAGAAACGCGACTTGCCCGCCGGTTGGGACAAGGACATCCCCACCTTCCCGGCCGATGCGAAGGGGCTGGCAACGCGCGAAAGTTCCGGGCAGGTACTCAACGCCATCGCCAAGAACGTGCCGTGGGTCGTCGGTGGCGCGGCCGACCTCAACCCATCGACCAAGACGTTCATGAAGTTCCCGGAAGCCGGCGTCTTTACTGCAAAGACACCTAGCGGGCGCAACGTTCACTTCGGCGTTCGCGAACACGGCATGGGCGCGGTCTTGAACGGCATGACGCTCTCGAAGTTGCGTGCTTACGGCTCCGGCTTCCTCATCTTCTCGGATTACGGCCGACCGCCGATCAGGTTGGCCGCGATCATGCAGATTCCGCCTCTGTATGTGTTCACGCACGACTCAATCGGAGTCGGTGAAGACGGACCCACTCACCAGCCCATTGAACAAATCATGTCGCTGCGTGCCATTCCGAACATGATCGTGATTCGCCCATGCGATGCGAACGAGGTTGCTGAAGCGTATCGCTTCGCGCTGAAGGAAAAGCACTCGCCGGTGATTCTCGCAATGACGCGACAACCGCTGCCGAC
>JAKEEV010000691.1 GCA_022616395.1 Planctomycetia bacterium
CGGCACCGACCTCGTCGAGATCAACATCGACCAGGCCGCAACGATCGGCGGAACAGCCGGAGACGGCGCGGCCGACATTGTCATCGTCAACGGCACTAACGGCGACGACATTATCGACATCGTCGGTGCGGGAAGCTCGGTTTCCGTGCTCGGGCTGGCGGCCCAGGTGAACATTGGCAACACCGAAGGGGCCAACGATTCGCTCATCGTGAGCGCGCTGGGTGGAGCCGACAGCGTGACCGCGACCACACTGCCCGCTGGCGTCATCAAGCTGACAATCGACGGCGGGGCGGGTGACGACAATCTCCTCGGCTCGCAGGGCGACGACAAATTCCTCGGCGGCGACGGCAATGACTTCATCTTCGGCGACGATGGCAACGACCTGGCCGAGATGGGCGCTGGTGACGATACCTTCCAGTGGAACCCCGGCGATGACAACGACACACTCGAAGGGCAGGACGGCACCGACCAGATGCTCTTCTTCGGAGCCAACATCGATGAGGAGATCAACATCCTGGCCAACGGCGGGCGTGTGCTCTTCACCCGCGACATCGCGAGCGTGACCATGGACCTCAACGATGTCGAGAGCATCGACTTCCGCGCGCTGGGCGGCGCTGACAGTATCGTTGTGGGCGACCTCTCCGGCACGGACCTGACGGACATCGGCCTTGACCTGCGCGGGTCTGACGGCAACGTCGACGGCGCGGCTGACTCGGTCATCGTCACCGGCACCAACGGAGCCGACGCGATCTTCGCCTCTGGTGACTCCGGCGGGGTCAGCGTGTCCGGGCTTCAGGCCACGGTCAACATCTTCTGCCCGGAGCAGGCTAACGACAACCTGACGATCAATGCCCTGGGCGGAGACGATGTCGTGAACGCCAGTTCGCTCGAAGCCGACGGCATTCAACTGACGGTGAACGGCGGGCTTGGCGAAGACATCCTGGTCGGCAGCGCGGGGAACGACTTCTTCAATGGTGGCGATGGCAACGACACCGCCCTCATGGGCGCGGGGGATGACACCTTCGTGTGGAACCCGGGAGACGACAACGACACTCTCGAGGGTCAGGACGGCTTCGACAAGATGCTCTTCAACGGAGCCAGCGTCGCCGAGCAGATCAACATCCTGGCCAACGGCGGGCGTGTGCTCTTCACCCGCGACATCGCCAACGTGACGATGGACCTCAACGATGTCGAGAGCATCGACTTCACCGCCCGCGGAGGCGCTGACAGCATCACCGTCAACGACCTGTCAGGGACGGACGTGACCGAGATCAACCTCAATCTCGAATCCACTCCTGGCAGTGGCGTCGGCGATGGAGCGGCCGACACGGTTACCGTCACCGGCACCAACGGCGACGATGTGATTCTTGCGGTCGGAGACGCGAGCGGTTCGTCTGTCCTCGGCTTGGCCGCCCAGGTGAATATCACCGGTGCGGAATCGTCCAACGACCGCGTCGTGGTCAACGCGCTGGGCGGAGACGATGTGGTCGAAGCGAGCGGGCTTGCCAGCGGAGCGATTCAGTTCACCGCCAACGGCAACGAGGGTGCTGACGTGCTCGTCGGCGGCGATGGGAACGACACTCTGAACGGCGGCGATGGTGACGATGTGCTCGTCGGCGGAGCCGGCATCGACGTACTCGATGGCGGAGCTGGCGACAACATCCTGATTCAGTGATGACCTTCTTGCCGGCCGGAGAGCAGTTCCGGTTGCTCTCCGGCCGGCTTTGTTTTTGAGGAGCCGAGAGTTTTGACAGAGTACACTCCCAGTGCCGGTGGCCGAAGAGTTCCTTGAAATCGTTGTGTCTGTACCCGCCGCGATCAACATGCCCTCCAGAAGGCGATTGCCGGCTCGCGGTTGGCGGTGTATCCCGATACCGGGCACGGGCTTCACTGGGAACAGCCGAGCCGCATTGCATCGGACCTTGTAACCTTCTGCGAACTTGTCGGCGAGATAAGTCCCAACCCAAGCGGAAATGAACGGAGGAGCCATGCGCTTCACATCAATACCCGTGGCAATGTTCCTCGTGGCCATCCTCGCGCTCGTTCCGGGCCGCTCTGCTGGTGAGCCAGAGAAGCCCGCGGGCCAGCCGAACGTGAAGGCGTTCGAGGGACTGGGGAAGCACACGCGCGCTATCGCGACGAAGAACGCCGAGGCGCAGAAGTTCTTCGACCAGGGGCTGAACTTCATGTTCGCCTTCAACCACGACGAGGCGATTCGCGCATTCAAGCTGGCCGCGAAACTCGATCCAGAGTGCGCGATGGCCTACTGGGGGATCGCGCTTGCCAGCGGAGTGAACTACAACGATCCGCGCTTTCCACCCGAGAAGGCAAACGCCGCGTGGGACGCTCTCAAGCAAGCCCGCGCGAAGTCAAAAGGCGAATCGCCCGCCAACCGCGCGCTCATTGAAGCGCTCGCCGCTCGCTACGCCGATCCGCTTCCCAAGGATACCCAGCCACTGGAGCAGGCGTATTCCGAAGCGATGAAGGCGGCGTGGGTGAAGTTCCCGAAGGACGCGGACATCGGCGCGCTGTTCGCCGAGTCGCTCATGAACCTTCGCCCGTGGCAACTCTGGGCCGCCGATGGGAAGCCCGCGCCGGAAACGCCGGAGATTTTGAAAGCGCTCGAAGCAGTCATGAAGCTTGACCCGGATCATCCGCTCGCCAACCACCTCTACATTCACGCGGTCGAGGCTTCTCCTCACCCGGAGAAGGCGGACGAGTCCGCGAAGCGACTTCGTGGCGCTCAACCGGCACTTGGGCACTTGCTTCACATGCCCTCTCACATCGACATTCGCCGCGGGCGTTGGCAGGAGGCAATCGAGGCGAACCAACTCGCGATTGTCGCCGACCGGAAGTATCAGAAAGTGGTTCCCGAACAGGGTTACTACCGGCTCTACATGGCGCACAACCTCCACATGCTCACGTTCGCCGCGATGATGCAGGGTCAATCGAAGCTGGCGCTCGACACGATTCGCGACATGTTCACCGACGTGCCGAAGGGCTGGCTGGAGGTAAAGGAGAACGCCGCGATTGCCGATGGGTTTGTCGTGATGCCTCTGGAGGTGCTCAAGCGGTTCGGTCGGTGGGATGACATCTTGAAGGAGCCGGAACCGCCGGAGATGTTCCCGATTGCCCGCGCGATGCGTCACTATACGCGCGGGGTCGCGTTCGCCGCGAAGGGACAAGTGCGCGAAGCTCGTGAAGCTCAGAAGGCATTCCGAGAAGCCACGAAGAAGGTGCCCGAGGGAGCGATGTTTGGAAACAACACCGCGGCTGACCTGTTCGCCGTTGGCGATGACATGCTTGAAGGCGAAATTCTCTTCCGCGAAAAGAAGATCAAGGACGCAATCGCGATGCTTGAGCGCGCGGTGAAGAAGGAAGACGCGCTGCGATACTCCGAGCCGCCGGACTGGTTCGTTCCGGTCCGTCATGCGCTCGGCGCGGTTCTGTTACAGGATGGTCAGACAGCCTCGGCGGAGAAGGTCTATCGAGAAGACCTTCGCCAGTGGCCCGATAACGGCTGGTCGTTGCACGGGCTGACCGCGAGCCTGAGCGCTCAGGGGAAGAAGGACGAGGCCGCGAAGGTGCGCAAACGGTTCAACGAAGTCTGGAAGCGCGCGGATGTGAAGATTCTGTCATCGTGTTACTGCGTGAGTGAGTGACAGGCGTTGCGGGCGACTTGTTTTTGGCCAACCGCGAGGGTAACCGAGCGGGTGAAAGCTCCACCCGCTCGGTTACCAGTAGTTTCAAGTTGGGAGAGGGGAGAGGGCAGAGTGTTTTCAGCCCACCTCAGCCAACTTCCCACGGTCAGACGAGGTCGCAGGCCAGGACTCCACAGAAGCGCTACCCTGCACGCCCCGCCACGCCACGCCCCGGCAGGTGAGCGAGGCGAGGACCGCGAAAACACGCAAACAGAGGATGGCAACTGGTATAGACAGATGTTCACTTTACGTGTAGATTGGGGAATGGGTTGGGAG
>JAKEEV010000692.1 GCA_022616395.1 Planctomycetia bacterium
GCCCGGACGGGGCACGTGGGAGTTAACCCCGACGGCGAGGTTTCCCAAGAAGCCGCCCGCCTTTAGGCGGCGGAGTCGTCACTCAAAGCGTCCCGTTAGGCACAAATCACAACTCGCTTCTGGTCGATTCGTCTCGGAAAGTCGCGGAATTTTTTACTTGTATTTTTGTACACTATCAGTCATAGTTGTAATTGAGGAAGAAAATTGCGGGAACAAGGCATGTTCCCAAAGCAACAACATCGTGAGCCGAGAGATGCCCTTTCAGGGAGGGGCGTCTCTCGGCTTAGTGCGTTTTTCCAGGGATTTTTGGCTCTGCAAGTGGATAAAGGCCACCTCTGGCCTTCACGAAACCCTGGAAATCCTGGCAAAACCGCATCATAAAGGCCACATGGCCCAAACCCAAAATGCACGAATGCCTGGAAATCCTTGCAAAAACGTAACGATCAAAAAACGGGGGGTGGCAGGGGGGTGCGACGCCGAATGACGCAAGGTACAATCGCTCCCCTTCCCACCCCATGCGAGAACACACCATGAACCGACGCACGTTCCTCGGTGCCGCTGCCCTCACACCCCTGGCCGCAAGGCCAGGGTTCGCCAACGCGCAAGACAAGAAGCCCACCAAGTTTCAGATCGCGTGCATGACGCTGCCGTATTCGCGGTTCACGCTTGCCCGCGCGCTTGAAGGCATCAAAGCCGCGGGGTACTCGTTCGTCGCGTGGGGTACTTCGCACCGAGAGAACAACAAGGACGTGCCCGTGATGGCGCGCGACGCGACACCGGCCGCGGCGAAGGAACTCGCCAAGAAGTGCCGCGACATGGGCCTCGAACCGGTCATGATGTTCAGCGGCATCTACCCCGAAGCGAAAGACGGCCTCGAAGTGCTCACGCAGCGCTTGAAGCAGGCCGGGGCCGCGGGCGTGCCGCAAGTGCTCACGTTCGGCCACACCAAGGGCGGCAACCACAAGCTATGGGTCGAACGCTTCAAACAGTTGGGACCGATTGCGAAGGACAACAACACCATGCTCGTCGTGAAGCAGCACGGAGGCGAGACCGGCACGGGCGAAGCGTGCGCCGCGATCACCAAGGAAGTCGATCACCCCAACGTGAAGGTGAACTACGACGCGGGGAACGTGCTCGACTACCTGAACAAAGACCCGATTCCCGACATCAAGGCGTGTGCGTCGGAAGTGTGGAGCTTCTGCATCAAGGATCACCGCAACTGGCCGAAGGACGAGGACTGCGGTCCCGGCTTCGGCGAGATCGATCACTACAAACTGCTTCATCCGGTCGCGTTCATCGGCCGCGCGATGCCGCTGGCGTGCGAGAACATCTTCGCTCCGCTTGTCGCGCGCCCCGACAAGCCCGAAGGCGTTGACGCACTGGCGAAGCGTGCGAGAGAGTTCCTCGAAGTGGTGATTGCCGGATTGCAAACGGTGAAGTAATGCATCTTGGCGAACCCCGCCCGCAAGGGCGGTGGGTGAACAAGACCCACCGCCCTTGCGGGCGGAGTTCGCCAAGCGGGTCACCCCTCATACATCCACACCTCGACCGATTCGCCCGGGGCGTGGCCTTCGCGGTCGCGTTCGACCAACACGAAGCCATCCGCGGTTACCGTGGTACTCAGGATTGATGCACCGCTGACCGCAATCGGTGTCGCCTTTCCTTCTTCGATCTTCACGCGGACATAATCGACGCGCCCGATAGCTGAAACGATCTTCGCGGCCAGCGGAACCATCATCTTCCGGTACGGCAACACCCACGACCGACCGCCCAGGCGCCGCACCACTCGCCCCGCGAACAAGTCGTAAGCACACAGACACGTGGTCGTCCCGAACTTCCGTCCTGAGCGGGGCTGCTTGCCCGTGAACGACCCGTTGATCGCCCGGTTCGCCAATGCCTGTGGCGCGACCGCC